>DEQO01000175.1 GCA_002360495.1 Flavobacteriales bacterium UBA3364 | reverse complement strand
CGAGACGGGTGGCTCCATCGCTGATGATCTGGTCGCACTCACCGGAGGAATTGGCTTCCGCCCTGTGTCCGGCACAGTGCTGCGCGCGAACTATGGCTACCAATGGCAGCGTGACCTGCTCGGAAACCCAGCCAGCCGCACAGCGAAGGTGATGTTCGGGGTGTCCAGTTATTTCTGAAGAGACCCGAGCGCACCGGGATGCTCGGCCCTTTCAGGTCAGCTGCTCGCAGTTCCCTATTCTTGCGGCCTCTCCCATGACCACCCAGACCCTTATTGATACCACCGTCGCCACCGTGCAGCGCACGGGACCGGACCGCTTGGAGGTGCGCTTCAAACCCGGCACGACGCTTACTGTGCCCGGCATACAGGAGGTGCTGAAGGCCCGGCAAGCTTTGGGCAATGGCGTGCGCAGCCGCGTGCTGTTCGTTTTCACCACGGATGAAACGGACTTCGACATGACCAGGATCACCACCCACTATTATGCCGGGTTACCGGTGGAGCAGTTCACCCTTGCCACGGCATGGGCTACACGCAACGAGCACAACGACCGGTTCGCTCGGCTGTACTTCGCATATTTCCCCAGCCCGGTACCCAATGCCATTTTCCGGGAAGAGCGGGAGGCTGTTGCGTGGTTGGATGCACAGGTGGTCCAATAGGTCCTTGTCCCGCGCCGGCCGGTGCCGGGGAATTTCTGAGCCTCCTCATGCTGCAACTACCCATACCTTCCATGGACGGTCATACTACGGCACGACTACTGTTCCGGCACCCTGTCATGGCGGATCGCAGCTGGTGGATGGCCTACTTCGACAGCGCAGAAGCGATCCGCTTCATGCCGTTCACCCGGGGCAGTGCGGCGGATTGCACACAGTTCATCCAATGGGCACTGGACCGCATTGCGCGGGACGGTTCGGGCCTCAATGCCATCATCGACCGGCTCTCCAACAAGCCGCTGGGTATGGTGGGCCTGCTGACACAGGAGGTGGATGGCGTACTGGAGTTGGAGATCGGATACCATTTGTTACCCGATGTCTGGGGCCATGGTTATGCTACCGAAGCGGCCATCGCCTGCAAGGAATTCGTATGGCAACATACGTCGGTCGCGTCGGTCGTGTCGTTGATCGATCCCGGCAACACCGGCAGCGAAGCCGTGGCGAAGCGCAATGGGATGCGCCTCGAGAAGCACGGCATGCATCGGGGCGAAGAGGTGATGGTATACCGTGTTCAGCGACCGACCATATAGCGGCCCGGTCCACGCGCCGTGCTTCGCGCATTGGCGCGGAAAAAGAAGATCCCGTTAGTCGTGCGGTCTTCCCATCGTACTGGGATCGCCAAGTGCTTGGGCTGGCAGGTTGCGCTGCACGCGCGGCCTTCCTCGCCGCACAGGTGGCTGTGCTTGCCATCGGTACAAGCAGTGCTGCAAGCATGGTCCTTGACCGCGTGCGAGTGGTCATCGGTATGGGTTCGGGTCCGGGCATCACCCTTCCCGACCCCTTTGGCGCAGGAGACGCTGGCCTTTTTTCTGGCACAACAGTAAGCGGTTTTGGATGCTGCATTGGTACAGGTCTGCTTGCAGGGGTGGCCCTTTTGGCCATGCAGGTAAGCGTGTACTTCCCCTGGGCAGGCCGCTGTGCAGGAGTGCTCCACGAGATCATCACCCGGGGTGGTCTTAGCGCTGGTCTGCGCGTTGGTCATGGCGAACAGGCCAACGAAGGCGGGATTGCCGAGCATATGCTTCATGAGCGTGCGTCGTCCGGTTTCAGGGAGGATAGTATCTCCGGTCGCAAGGCTGGTCAGCGGCCCTGCTGTCCACTGATCGCACCGTGGACGTTGTCGGTCGGTGTTCCGATCCTGCTCCGAAGTAGTTTCGTGCCGCCCATGTACGCCCTGCTGCGCCCGTTGCTCTTCCTGCTATCACCCGAACGGGCCCACGGTTTCACGTTCAGGCTGCTGGAGGCGGTGCGGCGGGTCCCCGTCCTGTTGAAGTTGATCGGCGTCCGATCACCTCCGCCACAGGCTGCTACCGAGGTCATGGGGCTGCGTTTTCCATCCCCGGTGGGCCTGGCGGCAGGGATGGACAAGGACGCGAAGTACATCGGTGCCATGCGCGCGATCGGTTTCGGTTTCGTCGAGGTCGGTACGTTGACACCGCTGGCACAGCCGGGGAATGACCGCCCGCGCTTGTTCCGGCTGAAGGCCGATCGTGCCCTGATCAACCGCATGGGATTCAACAATGGCGGCGTTCGATCGGCCGTAGAACGACTGCGCAAGCGGGAGCAGGGCATCATCGTGGGGGGCAACATCGGTAAGAACAAGAACACCCCGAACGCGAGCGCTATCGATGATTACATGGCCTGCTTCACCGCCCTGTACCCGGTGGTGGATTACTTCGTTGTGAACGTGAGCAGTCCCAATACACCGGGGTTGCGAGCGTTGCAGGAGAAGGAACCGTTGCAAGCTTTATTGTCGGCCCTCCGATCCAGGGTGCCCTTGCCAGCCGCCACCAACGACCCACCACCAAAGCCCATCCTGTTGAAGATCGCACCGGACCTTTCCGATGGCGAGTTGGACGACATCGTTTCCGTCGTGAAGGAGAGCGGTATCCAAGGAGTTGTGGCCACGAATACCACGATCTCCCGCCAGGGACTTCGAACGCCGAGGTCGGAAGTGGACGCGATGGGTGCTGGTGGTGTGAGCGGTGCGCCTGTTCGCCAGCGCAGCACTGAAGTGGTGAAATACCTGCGCGAGCGGTTGCCCAAGCCATTCGTGATCATCGGTGTCGGTGGTATCGACAGCGTTGGGGCCGCGATCGAAAAGCTGGAGGCAGGCGCCGATCTGGTGCAGCTTTACACCGGACTGGTCTACGAAGGCCCCGCCCTTATTGCCCGGATCAATAATTCGTTCGCGACATGGAAAAGCCTGCGGTGAAGCTCATCGAATGCCCGCGCGATGCCATGCAGGGGATCATGCCCTTCATTCCTACGGACTTGAAGGTCAAGTACCTGGATACCTTGCTCAACGTGGGCTTCGATACGATAGATATCGGAAGCTTCGTCAGCCCGAAGGCCATACCGCAATTAGCGGATACCGCCGAAGTGCTGGCGCGGATCGACCGTTCGCGATCGCGCAGCAAGCTGCTCGTGATCGTGGCGAATGAGCGTGGCGCCGAACAAGCGGTCCTTCAGGAAAGCGTGACTTACCTGGGCTATCCGTTCAGCATCAGCGAAACCTTCCAGCAACGCAATACGAACACCGGCATCGAAGGGTCGTGGCACCGCACCGCACAGATCGCGGAGCTGACGCAAAAGGCGGGGAAGGAGATGGTGGTTTACATCAGCATGGCTTTCGGTAATCCGTACGGTGACCCGTGGAACGCGGATATCGCCTTGCAATGGACCGATCGGCTGGTGCGGGAACTGGGTGTGCGCATCATCGCGTTGAGCGATACCGTGGGCGTGGCAAGGCCGGAGGATATAAGCAGCATGTTCAACGCCTTGATACCGACCCTTCCAGAGGTGGAGTTCGGGGCACACCTGCATTGCACACCGGACAATTGGCCCGTGAAGACCCGCGCCGCATGGGAAGCCGGTTGTCGCCGATTCGATGGCGCGATCAAGGGCTACGGCGGATGCCCCATGGCCGAGGACGAGCTCGTTGGCAATCTCCAGATGGAGCTTTTCGTTCGCGATCTGGAGGAGAGAGGCGTGCGAACAGGCTTGGACCGGCAACTGCTGGACCGGAGCGTTGCGTTGGCGGGAACCACCTTCCCTGCATAAAGATGTGAGGTGCGAAGTGTTGTCGGTGAAGTATGATGCTCTTCTACTTCACGCCTCACACTTTCTGCAGCTCAAGCACCGTGATCTCCGGGGGCATGCCCACGCGTCCGGGGAAACCGATGAAACCGAAACCGCGGTTGACATAGAGGTGTTGCGCGCCTTCTGAATATGACCCCGCCCAGTGTTTGTATACCCATTGCGCTGGGCTATACGTCGTATTCCCCACTTTCACGCCGAGCTGTGCGCCGTGGGTGTGACCGCTTAACGTAAGGTCGATGCCCGTGCCAAGGACCTGCTCATCCCAATGTGTGGGATCATGGCTCATGAGGATGCGGTATGGGAAGTGCTCTGTGCCGCGCTTGGTGCGTTCCAGATCACCGTACTGCTGGAACCGTTTCCCCCAGTTCTGTACGCCGAGCAGGCCGATGCGTTCGCCACCTTTCTCCAGTACCAGATGCTCATCCAGCATCAGGCGGAAACCCATCTCGGCATGGATCGTCTTGAGCCGCTCCAGATTGGCCGCCTTGTCCGCTGGGTTATCCCACTTCACGTAATCGCTGTAGTCGTGGTTGCCGAGGATGCTGAATTTACCCATGCGCGCCTTCAACGAGGCCAGAAGTGGAACGAAGCGCTCGGCTTCTTCGGCGTAGTCGTTCACCAGGTCGCCCGTAAAGAGGATCAGGTCCGGGCTTTCAGCGTTGATCAGATCGATCCCCTTTTGCACGATGGAGAGGTCTTCCCCGTAGCTACCCAGGTGCATATCACTGATCTGCACGATACGCAGCCCATCGAACGCGACGGGCAATGTGTCGGAGCGGACGGGTACCCGGGAAATGTTGAAACTGCGACGTCCTTTCGTTACGCCGTAAAGCACGCCAGCGAAGGGGACCACTGCGAGGATCAGGCCGAACTGGCTCAGGAAACGCGCGCGGTCCAGGGTTTCGCCGGTACCGTCCGCCGGGCCGGGCAGCATCTTCGCCCACGACCAACGTCCTAAATGCAGCAGGTCGTCCAAGCCATGGAATACCACCATCACGATCTTCGGAAGGAAGAACAACAGGAACAGCGCCACCAGCGAGAACACGTAGCTATGATCGCGCCGCGTTTGCGGATCCTGCATGGTCAACATGGTCCAGACCAGCAGCCCCAGGATACCGATGGAAACGATCCAATACAGGAAGCGGATGATCCTGCGCAGGGTGAGGGAATGGTTGGCCAGCGCCGTATTCACACCTTTGTAGGCGTACAGGTCGATCAGGAAAAGGACCACCAGGAAGATGACGAAATTGCGGACGGCTGTGGGGGACATGTGTACGAAGGTAGATTGATGCGAACGCCATGAGAATGAACAGACCATTGGGGATGACGCGTTCGGCGATGATCTGCTTCATTTCCTTGTCCGGTTTTGCTACGGTCCAGGCACAGATCACATGGCGACGCAGCTATGGTGGACATGGTTCGGATGCGGCGCGGTCGGTGAAGCAGACCATTGATGGAGGCTATGTCGTTGCAGGATCCACCGGAAGTTTCGGTACAGGCGGCGACGGCTATCTCGTAAAGCTTGATGAGCTGGGGGAAGTCCAATGGTCCCGCTATTTCGGCGGGGCACAAGTGGACGAGTTCCACGATGTCGAAGTACTGTCGGACGGGTATCTTGTCGTAGGCATCACCGGATCGCCCAGCAATGGCGGATACGATGGGCTCTTGATGCGCTTGGATGCTTCCGGAGCTTTACAATGGCGCCAGAACTACGGTTCTATGGAATGGGACTTCCTCTACAGCGTTGATGCTGTTGAAGACGGATATTTCCTTTCCGGGACGACCTATTCGGATCCCTCCTTGGGAGGAGAGTGTTGGATCCTTCGCACGGACCTTGACGGCGAGGTCCTTTGGAGCACCACCACCGGGGGGGCAGATGAGGATGAAGCAAGAGGGGTGCGCGCTTCTGCGGATGGAGGTTGTGTCTTCGCGGGTTCGTTGGGCGATGTGAACGGTGGATCGAACGCGTTCGTCGGCAAGATCGATCCTGGTGGGGGGGTGGAATGGGATCTTTCCTGGGGGACGGATAGCGTGGACAAAGCCTTTGGGCTGGACATCATGGACGACGGTAGTATCATCGTCGGGGGCTTCACTCGAGGTTTCGCTTCGTATCAGCAATTGCTCCTGGCCAAGATCGATCCGACCGGGGCATTGATATGGTCGAATAATATAGGTCAGATCACGGATTGGGAAGGACACGCAGTCCGGGCCAGGCCCACCGGTGGCTTCGCGATGGCGGCATATACCAAGGCGTTCGGCTTTGGCGGTAAGGACATGTATCTGCTATTGGCCGATAGTGATGGACAATATGAATTCGGGACCACGTTCGGCGGCGTCGAGGACGACGAGGCCAATGCGCTGGATCTGACTGCTGATGGTGCTTTTGTCGTTGCTGGTTCAACGGATAGTTACGGGCCGGGAACCAAAGCGATGTTCGTTGTCAAGACCGGAACGGATGGGTTGACCGAATCCCAAGACGTTGACGAGTATTTCGACCCGGTCGGCATGGATCTCCCGGTGGCCGGCAGGTCGGAGAGCATCGGCCCAAACCCGGTCAGGTCGAACGGTATGCTTAAGGTATACAACCTTGAGCGTCAAACCCGGCCTTTCGATTTTCGCGATGAACTGGGACGGATCGTTGGTTCCGGTTTTATGGGACCTCAAGGAGTGGTCCAAGTTCCATCCCTCGCTACCGGGGTATATTGGCTCCGTTTGTATGGACCTTCCCTACAACCACTGGTCTTCCGGATAGTCGTGTTGGAACAGTAGCGGTGGTTCGTTCTGGGAATTGTGTCCTATGAACAGGGTGCTCCGGTCGTGGTCGGACGGTGGGTTCTGGATCATGCCAATACGGACCTTACGTTGTACTTTCATCCCCTACGCACTTAATGGATCGTGATGGAAGAGTTGATCGTGAAGGCGGTCCGGTTGGTGCATATCGCTGCGGGGTTCACGGCGTTGGTGATCGCTCCACTGGCCATGATCGCACGCAAGGGAGGTGATGCCCACCGGCGCTGGGGCAAGATCTTCTTCTACGCCATGGCGGTCGTCACCGTCACGGCGATCATCATCGGGATCATCCGGCCGAACGTGTTCCTGGCCATGGTAGCGGTATTCAGTTTCCACATGATCGCTTCGGGCTATCGGGCGCTTTACCACAAGCGATTGCACGAGGGTCAAAGGCCGGGGCGATGGGACATCATCCTCCAGGCATCCGCAGGGGTGATCAACGGTGGTCTGTTCATTTGGGGCATCACCAATATGATGCTGGGGAACCGGAACAGCGCGACGATCCTTTTCCTGGTCTTCGGCATGATCGGAAGCTTGATGGTCTGGCGGAACTTGCAACGTTTCTTCAAACGCAGCCACGAAAAACAGGAATGGTTGTTCGCCCACATGACCGGTTTCCTCGGCGGCTACATCGCCACGGTTTCGGCCTTCAGCGCAGTGAACATGGTATTCATCAAGCCGGTCTGGTTACAATGGCTTTGGCCTACCATCCTGGGGGCACCGTTGATCGCTTTGTGGGTCAACTACTACCGCAAGAAGTTCACCCGTGGTCGTAGGGCCCGTGATGTGGTGGAGGTACGTATCCGGTAAGATCCCCTCGCCGCATCCAGCGTTGGACGATACAGCCCAAGTGCCGTTCCGCGACGGGAGATCCCCCTGTACCCGGTGCTTACGGTACATTTGGCCGCTTCCATCATGCCCTCCAACGATCCACGGTCCAGGGAACAGGTCCTGGTGCTGTACACCGAGTTGGCGCCTTACGTCCTTGCCTGCCTTAACGCGTTGGTGGAACGGTCCGATGTGGACATCCACCTGGTCCGGTGGCCGGTGAACGCCGAGGCTCCGTTCCACCTCGCTTTCCACCAGCGCATCACCGTGTACGACCGGGGATCGATGGACGACGAAGCCCTCTTCGCCTTGGCCGATCGACTGGCGCCCCGGCTGGTGTTCGCAAGCGGGTGGGTGGACAAGGGTTACCTCAAGGTCTGCCGAAGGCTGCGGGCAAAAGGGGCAACAACCGTGATGACCTTCGATACCGCTTGGCGTGGTGGTGTGAAGCAATGGCTATCTGCTGCGTTGGGGCGCTTCTGGGTTCCTGCGACCTACGGTCATGCTTGGGCAACAGGCGAACGCCAATCGCGGTATGCACACATGCTCGGGTTCGCGCGCGATCGGGTCAGGACCGGCTTCTACGCTGCGGATACGGCTCCATTCGTTCGAGCCGCTGCCGGTGCGCTGGCCCAACGACGAACGAGCTATCCGCATCGCTTCATCTGTGTGGCGCGCTATATCGGGACCAAAGGCCAACAACAGCTCTGTGATGCGTTCGCGGCGCTGTGCAACGAAGGCCGTGCCGGGGATTGGGAGTTGCACTTGGTGGGTGTGGGCGATCGTTTCGATGCGGTGCGCAACAGTCCATCCGGAAGGCACCCGCGGATCGTGCATCGCGGTTTCGTCCAGGCACAGGATATGCCCGGTGTACTCGCCGCAAGCGGTGTATCGGTCCTTCCGAGCATCTACGAACCCTGGGGTGTGGTGGTGCAGGAACATGCGTGCATGGGGCTGCCCCTCGTGTTGAGCGATGCAGTTGGTGCTGCCGAGCGATTCCTGCGGGTGGGTGAGAACGGTATGCGCCACAAGGCCGGTGATGTGGAAGACATCAAGACCTCGCTAGCCAACATCGTCGCAAGCTCCGATGCGGAATTGCTGGCCATGGGCGAGCGTTCAGCAGCGCTCGGTGGGGCATGGACCCCAGCGGATTGGGCCGAGGTCGCCAATGAACTACTTCATCAACGACCGTGAGCAAGCCCAAGGTACTTGTGTTCATCGACTGGTATAAGCCGTACTTCAAGGCGGGTGGTCCGGTGCGCAGTCTGGTGAACCTTGTTGACCATCTGGGCGCACGTGTCGATCTGCATATCGTGACAGGGGACCGTGATTACATCGCCACTTCCAACGAAGCAGGCGTACCATCGGATCGATGGACCAAGGCCGACGCTGCCGAGCAGGTGTGGTACGCCTCCCCGGGCGGGCGTTCCATGCAGGTGTGGCGATCCATCCTCAACGAGCAAGCGTGGGATGTGGTCTATATCAACGGCATGTATTCCCGGTGGTCCAATATTGTTCCGCTGTGGCTGCTGCGCGGATCGGCCCAGCGCCGGATCGTAGCGGTGCGTGGGATGTTGGCCGCCGGACCCATGCGGCAAGGGGCGCTCAAGAAAAGGCTGTTCCTGGCGGTGATGAAAGCCCTTGGATGTTTCAAGGGGGTCGAGTTCCAAGCCACGAACACCGATGAGGTCGCGGACATCCGCCGGTGGATCGGGCCTGATGTGAAGGTCCATCTGGTGCAGAACCTGGCGCGTAAGGTGTCCTCCACGGCGCCACCGACCATCGTCAAGGTACCCGGCAAGCTGAAGCTTGTCAGCCTTGCCCGGATCGCTGAGGAGAAGAACACCTTGTTCGCGATCCTGCGTTTGGCGGATATTCAGGGAAAAGTGCGTTTCGACCTGTACGGGACGGTGTACAATGAGGCGTACTTCGCTCGTTGCAAGACGGCCATAGGCGATCTTCCCGAAGGGATCGAGGTGGTGTGGCATGGTCAGCTACCCAATGAGGAAGGCGTGCGGGTCTTGACCGATTCCCACGCCCTCTTCATGCCCAGTGTGGGGGAGAATTTCGGCCACACCATGTTGGAGGCCTTGAGCGTGGGAAGGCCACTGGTCATCAGTGATCGCACACCGTGGAAACAACTGGAAGCATCGGGCGCCGGGTGGGATCTTCCGCTGGAGGACCCGGTCCGCTTCACCGATGCGCTGCAGCAGCTGGTGGACATGGACCAATCGGCCTACGACCGGCTCATCAAGGGCGCATACATGCTCGGAAGCCGATATTTGAACGATCCAGTCCCGGTGGAATTGACCTTTGCCATGTTCAACCGATGAGTTCCGCACGCAAACAAGTCGACCTACGCCTCTTCGACAATACGAGGACCTTCGATCCCGGTGCAGGTGCGGTAAAACGTACGATCTGGTATTTCGTGAATGCCATCATTTTCCAGAATCCGGCCTTCCCGTTCCGCTCGCCAAAACCAACTCTCCTGCGGCTTTTCGGTGCGCGTGTGGGCAAGGGCGTCGTTATTCATCCCAATGTGAACATCAAGTTCCCATGGAGGCTCCACATCGGTGATCATTCCTGGATAGGGCAGCGGGTGTGGTTGGACAACCTCGATCAACTCACGATCGGGAACAACGTCGTGATCAGCCAGGGGGCTCTGATCATTCAGGGTAGCCACGATTACAAGAAGGTGGATTATCCGACCTACACCAAACCGGTGGTATTGGAGGATGGTTGCTGGATCGGTGCTGGAGCAATGGTGACCTTGGGCGTTACCGTGAAGAGCCACGCTGTACTCGCTGCAGGAAGCGTGGCCACCAAGGACCTCGATGCCTACATGATTTACCAAGGCAATCCCGCGATGCCGGTCCGTGAGCGGGTCATGGGGTGATCGGGTGGCACACAGGAACATGAAGGTCTCGTTGATCACCGTTTGTCGGAACGTAGCCCCGGTCATCGTGGAAACGTTGGACAGCGTCCTTGGGCAAACACATCCGGATCTGGAGGTGATCGTGATCGATGGTGCCAGTACGGACGGAACCGTGGGCCTCATCCAGCAACACCTCGCCCATCCACAGTGGCGGGGGCGTGAAGTGAAATGGATCAGTGAGCCGGACCATGGGATCTACGACGCCATGAACAAAGGCCTGCGGCTGGCGACCGGTGATATCGTCGGCTTCGTGAACGCGGGTGATCTTTTGATGACACCTACGGTAGTAGCTGAGGTCGTTGATGCCTTTGCCGGTGGAGGCGTTGATGCAGTCTATGGTGACATCATCATGGTGGATGAAGGCGATATCACCCAGGTCAAGCGCACTTGGAAGAGCGGTACATACAGGCGCGAACGCTTCAAGCAGGGATGGATGCCCCCGCACATCGCAACGTTCATCCGCAGGTCGGCCTACGATCGTTTCGGCCATTTCAACACCGATCTGCGCATCGCTGCGGACTACGAGATACTCTTCCGCTTCCTCTACAGGAACAGCATTCCGGCGGTGCATATTCCACTGGTCCTCGTCCGTTTCCGGCTTGGCGGAATGAGCAACGGCAGTGTGCGCCATGTGCTCAAGGCCAACGCCGAAGTACGTCGTTCATGGAGCCTCAACGGCTTTCAGGCGCCGCCCTTGCTCGTCACGCGCAAGCTCTGGAGCAAGGTGATGCAGTTCTTCCACTAGGTGACCTTGCTTGCAACGACACGGAAGGTGATCGTCGCATAGGTGGTGTTCACGCTCCCTCGTGTCGGGCGGTAGCTGTCGTTCATCCCGTCATTTCAGCGTTCCACGGATGGGGGTCGAACGAGGGACCACCTTGGGTGGATCTCGCCTCCCAAGGGTGGCTCTACGAGGATGTGAATCAGGATGTTGAAGACAAAGGTTCCCGCGCACCACCTTTCGGCCGCCGTTCCCGCCAGTTCGTTCATGGCCATATTGATCGCGTGGTCCATGAAGGGGTGTGCCGATGGCGTGAAGGCAGCACCAGTGGTCCCGGCGCATGTGGAGGCTCGCGAGATGCGCTTCATGAGCATCGAGGATAGCCGCATGTACGGGTCTAGTGTCAATTGGCAGGCGATCCATCCGGAAAGCGCTGCCTGACGAACTGCTTACTCGCGCACGATACGCTGGCTTTTCACCAAGGTGCCATCCATGCTCAAATGGACCAGATAGGTGCCCGAGGCCACAACGCCTCCGTAGCCTCCAGCGCGCCCATCCCATTGTACCGTGTAGCGGCCTTGTGCCTTGGCCTCGTTCACCAAGGTCACGATCTCACGGCCATCCGTGTCGGTGATCGCCACCTGCACCTGCGCCGGTCGGAAGACGTTGAAATGGATGTTCGCCAGATCGCGCATCGGGTTCGGGTGGATCGGCATCACATCGCCGTCAAGGCCGTAGCGGTTCGGTTTGATCCCCACGTGACCATCCAGCACGATGTCGAATTGACCTTCGAGCGCATCATCATCGATGGTCGCCAGCGGAATGATCCGCAAGGCAGCGTCCGGCTGTGATGCCCATGGGTCGTCCGCGATGTAGGGGTCACCTTCGAAATAGAGCTGTGTCACCAGTTCGGGGAAACCGGGCTTGGTGACCTTGAAGTGGATGTGCTTCGGTCGGTATTGCGCACCGTTCAGGTAGGCACCGGGCAGGATGCTCTCGAAGGCGTACAGGCCGTTGGCATCGGAGTACATGGTGCCGCGCAACTTGAATGCTGGAGTGGTATCGTAGACCGCCGCATCGTTCGCCTGCCACACTTCGATCATCGCGTTGGGTACCGGTGTCATGCAATCGTTGCTCAACACGGTTCCGCTCAGGAACAGGCGCGTGCCCGGTTCGTCCGCGGCCGCCACCAACGCCGTATTCGGTGACCCGGCTAGGTAGTAGGGGCCTAGGATGTCATCCGTCGTTGGGGCACAGCCGCCGCCTTGTGCCACTTCATCGGCACCGAAGAGGTTTTGTGGCAGGATCAAGGACCCCAGGCCCAACAACGATCCTGCCTTTAGGAAGTGACGGCGGTCGAGGTTCCTGGTCGCCGTGGTCAAGGACTTATTCGATCTGTTCATGATCTATGGATGGTGTTTCAGTCGAGGATGATCCGTTGCGTTCTCGAGATCCGTGAAATGGGTACGGTGCGCACAAAATGCATGCCGCATGCCAGGTCGGCCAACTCGATGGTAGCCGAGGAGGAGGTCGTTGTCCTGCGTCGAACGCAGCGACCGGTGGCGTCGAGGATCTCGATCGACCCTAGTGGAAGTCCTTCCCGGCTGGAAATGGTCAGTACCCGAGCGTCCAACAACAGAAGTGGGCCAGTGGACCTGGTCTCGGTGATCCCATTGCCTGTGGCGATGCACTGCGATTGGAGGGTGAAAGGGAGGTCGACCTCACCACCGGCGGGTAGCGTGCTCATGGGACCGGTGACAATGAAGTTGCGCTGGCCCACTCCAACATTGAAATCATCTCCGACAGCCTCTTCCTGTTCCGCGTGCAACAGATAGTTGCCTGGAGGAAGGCACAGGTCGGCCAGCGCGACTTGACCGGCTGCGGCGTCGATCTCCAAAATACCCGAGCCTACGGTGCTTCCCTCTTCATTGGAAACGGCCCAGTTGAACGCGGTGGTCACCAACGTTGGTACCGCTTGCCGATACACGAAGACCTCCATTTCTATACAGGGCTCCGGGGGACAAAGCGATCCAGAGAGCGGGAAGGTGCAGAAACTCTCCTCTCCAGGGCCGCTGTATCTGAAGAGGAGTGAACCTTCGAAGGGTGAGGTCGGCAAGGTCTGTCCAGCGCGTAGGATGGAACTGTGGGTCTGTGGCGATTGTCCGATACCGAAGAAGTTCACCTCCTCATGGGTGAGCGTATCATTGTCGGTGTCAATGAGGCTGAACTGGGGATAGCTGAAGAACGAACCTGCAGAAGCTTGCGCGACCACTTCGATCACGGAATCATTGAATGCTGCGTACTGGACGGAGAGAATGGACAGGTCCGCGCAAGTAGCCTGTGCGCTCGACCGCACCGATGGGACGAGGAGGAGCATTAGGCATGACACCTTCATGCCATTTGCCAATATGGGTGTGTCACTGTTCATGGGTCCTTTGTGTTGTCGCCAACAAAGGTCCCGCCCCGATGTGCCGGCATCAATGGACGATCCCCCTCAGTGCTTGTACTTTTCGCGGATGTGCGTTCGGTACTCCACAGGGGTCATGCCCGTGGCCTTCTTGAACATCCGGGTGAAGTAGGCGGGATCCTCCATCCGCAAGGCGTGGCTCACTTCCTTGACGCTGAGGTCCGCATGCAACAACAACCGCTTGGCTTCAAGCAAGAGACGCTCCTGCAGCACGTCACTGGCACTGCTTCCAAGCCGCTTCTTCACCAACTCGTTCAAATGGCCGGGGCTGATCGAGAGATCGGCCGCATACATCCCCACCTGGCGTTTGTGCAGAAAGGATGCACCGACGGAAGCAACGAAACGGTCCACCAGATCGGTCGGGGCCTCGGGGGACTGAGGCGCGGGCTTTGTTTCCCGCCACCAATGTGCCACCTTGATGAGCAGGATCCCGAGATAGCCTTGCAATACCCCGGGTAAGGGGCCGGTACTCCGCGAGGCTTCCGCTTCGATCTGTTCCACCAGGTGCATCAATTCCGCGAGCATAGCAGGGGTGATCGCCAGCGCCGATAATGTTCCCGAACGCGATAGGGAAAGTACCTCCGGTGTTACCGGTTGGCCGATCAACGCCTCCGTGCCGAACATTACCACCACACCTGTGGAATCGCCCGAACGATGCAGTCGATGGACCTGGCCAGGCGCTACAAGATGGATGCAGGGCGGACGGACCGGAATGTGATCGAGGTCGATCATGTGATCGCCTGTGCCGGTCCCGAAAATGAACAGTTCATGAAAGTCATGCCGGTGAACATCGTTCATCACATCGGAAACCCTTGCTACGATGCGCTCAACACCGATGGCGACCGGGCCGACTTCGGGCAGGTGGTGTACCGGTATGATCTCCATTGGCATGGGTTGCGAACCTCTCGTCACCGGATAGGACGCAGCTCTTGGACCAGTCGGTGCTTGATCGGAGCTTTTCTTCCGGAACGGCCCACGATGGATGCGTGCGCGATGGAGTTCATGCCATCGCCTTTGCATAGGCCAATTCGAGCGCGGCACGAAAGACCTTCTCGGAGAGGCGTCCAAGGTGCGCGATCGTCGCACCTTTCTGGCCCAATTTGCTGGGATGTGGCTCGAACGGTCCGGGGTGATGTGCGATCAACGCGGTCTGTTGCTCCAGGTCCAGCATGAGCACAGCGAAGCCCTCTTCGATCCATAAGGTCATGAAGGTCCGGCCCGGTTTGCCGCCGACTTTCTTCGGCTTGATGCGATATGCGGCCTTGCCGAAGTGATCGTACTCATCCCCGTCGAAGTCCTTCAAGGCGATGCTGCGGGCTGCTGCGATGTCCATGGGATGAGGGGTGATGATCCTGCGCATGCAATGTAGAACGGCCGGTATCTTTCAGGACCGAACCCCAAACCATGGAAGTGAAGCGCACGGCGATCTTTATTGCTATGGTAGGCACGTTGGCTTTAACGGCATGTACGGAACAGCTGCCCCCCGTGGCGGAGGTGGATACCGTGAAGCCCTTCGTCTTCGGCGAGGTACACAGCTGGCATTCGACGGTGTTGAACGAGGAGCGAACGTTGAACGTGTACCTCCCGGATGGTTATTCGGACAGCCTGACCTATCCCGTCGTGTACCTCCTCGACGGTTCAGCGAACGAGGACTATCCGCACATCGCGGGCCTCATGCAGTTCATGAACATGTACGACCTGCATCCGAAGAGCATCGTCGTGGGTATCGCCAACGTGGACCGCTACCGCGACCTGACGTTCCCATCGCAAGTGGACAGCGACCTTGTGAGCCTGCCCACTTCGGGCGGCTCCGCGGCTTTCATGGACTTCATCGAGCGCGAAGTCCAACCCTTCGTCCAGGACCATTATCGTGTGCAAGGCCCGCGCACCATCATCGGTCAATCCCTCGGCGGCCTTTTCGCCATGGAGGTGCTCGTCACCAAGCCGCAACTCTTCGACAACTACATTGTCGTGAGCCCTAGTCTTTGGTGGAACGGTGGCTCGATCCTGGCGAGTGCCGACAGCTTCCTCACCGCGAACGGGGGCATACCGAAGAAGGTGTATCTCTCCCTGGGTAACGAAGGGGAGGAGATGCAGGTCGGAATGGACCGGTTGGTGGCCTTGTTCAATGCGCACGCCAGTCCTCCATTGCAATGGTGGTACGTGCCTTTCCCTGAGGAGACCCACGCGACGATCCTGCACCGTTCCGTGTACAAGGCGCTCGAGTTGACGGCCAAGTAACCTGTGGCGACCATTTGGAGATGCCGTTCCGGTCGGGCTTCATCCGGCCGATCGAACCTGTTATCGGGTTACGTGTACGGCCACGCATCCGACCACCACGCGCCGCTCTTCTTGAAGGATCGTTCCTGCTTTGTGCAATGATCCACGATATCGCATCGCTATAACAACCACGTTCATCACCACACCCATGATCCGAAACCTGTTATTCACCTCGCTTGCACTTCTTTCCAGCGGCATCCACGCCGTGGAACAGCCCGTTACCACCAGCATCACTGCCGTGAAGGTCTTCCTGAGCGGTGCCGAGGTGACGCGGACCGGGAAACTGGATCTGGCCAAGGGGACCAGTACGGTCGTTCTGGCCGGTCTCAGCGAAGAAGTGGACCCCTCGAACATCCAAGTGAGCGGTTCCGGGGCGTTCACGATCCTCGGCGTACAACATCGGTTGAATTATCTGGAGGAGAAGCAGGACCGCGCGGAGGTGGCCGACCTGAAAGACCGGATCAAGGCGTTGACCGCCGATATCACGAAGGAGCAAAGCCTGCTGAACGTCCTGGAAAAGGAGGACGCACGCTTGTCCAAGAACGAGGTCGTGGCCGGGCAACAAGGCCTTGGGCTGGAGCAGCTCCGCAGCATCAACGAGTACCTGCAAGCCCGGCAGGAAGCACTGGCCCTGAAGCGCAATGAACGCAATGACCGGATCGTCGAACTGCGAGAGGCCATGAACAAGCTGAACCTGCAATTGGGCCAGTTGCAAGGCAGGAAGACCCGCCCCACCAGCGAGGTGGTGGTGGAGGTGAGCGCCAATGCCGCCGTGGAAGGCACGTTGGTGGTGAAGTACCTGGTGCGCAGTGCCGGCTGGAGCCCGAACTACGATATCCGTGTGGCCGACATCACCAAGCCGTTGCAACTCACCTACAAGGCGCAGGTCTTCCAGAATACCGGGGAGGATTGGAACAAGGTCCAGCTTGCACTCAGCAGTGGCGACCCGGACAAGGATGCCACGATGCCGGAGCTGTATCCCTGGCGCCTTGACTTCGGGTACGCGCAAACCACCGGGTATGTCGCGCCCACGGCATTCAATGCCAGCATCCATGATGTGCGTGGCATTATCCGTGATGCGAACACCGGCGAGCCGTTGCCCTTCGTGAACGTTGTTCTGCTGGACGCGAGCGGGCGCGTGGTCAATGGCACCGCCAGCAATGTGGACGGATACTATGCGATCGCGATCCCCGCCGCAGGGCGGACGATCCAGATCAGCAGCGTCGGCTACGGTTCGCAGACCATGGCGATATCCAATGGCACGATGAACGTCAATTTGGCCCAGAATGCGGTGCAGCTCAGTGAGGTCACGATCGCCCAGAACCAGGCCAACGCGTCGTACCTTATAGGTGCGAGTCCAGGGGTCGTACAGCTATCACCTGCACAGACCTACACATGGGATGCGAAACCATCGCGCCGCATACGCCGCCAGAAGATGGAATACGGGGAGGACGATGCGTTCGGCTCGGAAAACGTTACGAACACCACCGCCAGCACCACGGTCGCTGCATCCGTGGTGCAACGTACCACCAATTTCGAATTCCCGATCAGCGTGCCGTACACCATCCCCAGCGATGGACAGAACCACCAAGTGGGAGTGCAGGAGAACGAACTCGTGAGCACCTACAAGTACTACTGCACGCCGAAGTTGGACCTCGATGCTTTCCTCTTCGCGCAGGTGACCGGGTGGGAAGGGATGAACTTATTGGCGGGTCCTGCATACATCTACTTCGAAGGCACATTCGTGGGGGAAAGTCTGCTGGACCTTACAGGGGCAGGGGATACGCTGGACATCAGTTTGGGACGCGATCAGGGCGTATCGGTCCAGCGGACCAAACGCAAGGACTATTGCCAGCAGCAAGTGATCGGCGGCAAGCGCACCGAAAGCGTCGGCTGGGAGATCGCTGTTCGCAACAACAAGCCCCAAGCGGTGGACCTGGTGCTCACCGATCAATATCCGGTGCCTGTTCGCAGCGAGATCGAAGTGAAGTTGGATGATACCTCGGGTGCCAAGGTGAACGCCGAGAAGGGATCCCTTACGTGGAAGGTCCTGGTGGAGCCGCGCACCAACCGTCAGTTCCCGTTCGGCTACAGCGTGAAAGTGCCCAAGGATCAAGTGGTCGTATTGGAGTGATCCAAATGACCGAGGGTCGATCTATTTAGGCGGTGGCTGTCGTGTCGGGATCAGCCATTTGGGCGCGACGTTGCGCCAGGCGAGGTCGATCACATAGCGCACCGTGCGCTCACTGATGCTGTCGAGTTGTACCTCGGTCCAACCGTATTTGCCCAACTTCGTCCTGACCGGTCTGAAGTGATCGGGGGCATCTGCGCAGTACTGCGCCTGTTGTGCCGGGGTCAATTTCAGGACAACGCGCTGTTCCTCGGCCCATACGGTCAGGTAGGTCTTCTTTTTCACGCTGAAGACGGGTCTTCCGAAGTTTTCCTTCGCCGCGGTGCCTGGCATATCCAGTGCCATGGCGCGGACGATGCGGGTATCCATGTGGACAAGGTAGGTGTAGCGGCGAATTGAACGAGCATCAATGCCTTCAGGACCGCGCTGCGCATGGGACCAAGATCGGCAACGGTCATCGATCGTGAACGTGCCATCCAACGGATCGGTGTACCGCTTCCCGGTCCGGTGCTCCTTTGGGGGCGTGCCGGTGGGCTGGCGGGCCGTTGGCACGGGAACGGGATCAGAACTTCGGGCAGGGCACGACCTTGTGCTTTCGGGCCTTGGCCCGACGGGGCCACTCGTAGATCATGCTGATCTCATGCGCACCCGCGCTTTTCATGGTCAGTTTGCTGATCGTGATATCGTAGCTGTATGTGAGGCGCAATTGCTTCTCCGTTTCGAATCCCACCATGAGGATGACGGCTTCGCTGTTGCTATAGCCCTTTTTATAGGCCTTGAAGATCGGCAGGCCCCTGTACCACAGCCCCCCACTGATCCGACTGTGTTCGATGTAGCCGCCCAGGTCCAGTTGGTCCCATTTGCCTTGCGCCTTGTAGTGGCTGGCCAGGGTCATCTTCGTTCCACTACGGATCAATTTTTGGCCATCCAGCGGAAAGCGATAACCCACATGCACCGTGGTGCGGATGGGCAGTGTGGCCTCCCCGTCCAGCATCAAGCTCTGGTTGGGTTTGTTGATGTGGTTGAAGGAAGCGCCCGCCCAGAATTGCTCGCTGTAGTATAGACCACCCGTGGCAAGGTCCAGGTAGCTGATGCCGGGTACCAAGTTCGCTTCCACCGAGGTGGCCGCATTGTCCCGGATGATCTGGTCCGCGAAGAGGTATCCATCGGGAGCCACGTTGCGCATGGTGTAACCGGCCCGGAAACCGAACCGGATCGCCTGCCTGCGGTTGATGCGCGCCTCGTAGCTGTAGCTCATGGCCACAGTGGTGAAGGTGAGCCCGTAGGTCCCCGCCTTGTCGCGCATCACCATACCACCAAGGCCGCTGTGGGCACTTGCGAAGTTGTGGTCGTATGCGAAGGCGTAGGTCTCGTAACCAGGTTGCACACCCGGCCATTGCAGGCGGTAGTTCAGGGCGATGCGGTCCTGGAAGGTGTTGCCGGTCAAGGCTGGATTCAAGTACTGCGATGCGGCGTAGAACTGCGAGAACTGTGGATCCTGGGACCTGGCGGTCCCAACAGCGGTCAGCGATGCGATGAGGAGCAGGTATCGACGTGCCTTCATCGGAATAGGGTCAGATCCGTCAACTTCTCCACCTTCTTGCCGTCCACGAACTTGAACCAGGTCTGCACGACATAGACGTCCTGCGGGCTCAATTGACCGCGGTAGTAGCCGTCCCAACCAATGTTCAGGTCGTTGCTTTCGAAGATCAGTTCACCCCACCGATTGAAGATCCGCATGCGGAATTCCTCCACGAACCGCACGAAGGGGTAGAACACGTCGTTGTTCAGGTCGCCGGCCACCCAGTTGCCGCCACTGCCGCCGTTCGGGTCCGGGGTGAAGGCATCGGGGATCACCACATCGTACACCGGTTCAACAGTGATCAACTGGCTCGAAACGCCCGTGCATCCGTGGACATCCTCGATGAAGAGTTCCACTTCGAAGGTGCCGATCTCGTTGAAACTGTACGTCGGGCTCATCATCGAGCTGGTGCCGCCATCCCCGAAGGTCCAGGCATACGAGGTGATGGTGTTCCCCGTGCTTTGGTTGGTGAACTCGATCGATGGGGCATCCATGTTCACCGTTGTCGCAGAGGGGGAGAAGGCGGCGACCGGTGATCCGTAGGCGATGATCTGGCCTCCACTTGAACTGCTCGACGTGCATCCAAGCGCAGTGGTCACCGTCAGGCTTGCTGTGTAGCTGCCCTGTGGATAGATCACCTCGGGTGCAGCGACGTGGCTGATGGTTCCGTTGCCGAGATCCCATGTGTACACCACATTGCCCAGGTCCATCACCGGGAACTGGACATGCAGTGGCGCGCAGCCTTCGGCGATCATCGGCGGCAGTTCGAAGGAAGGAGGGATGTCCAGGCGCAGGCCGATGGTGTTCTCCAGGCTGTTCCCACACGCGTCCGTCACGGTCACCAGAATGTTCTGGTCCGCATTGATCGGGACGACATAAGGCCCCATTCCGGTGTAACCCATGGGGGACCAGTTGATGCTGAACGTGCCTGGATAATTGACCAGTGACGCACCCACGGTGGCCGATCCGCCCACGCATACTGTTGTGTCGCCATAGGTGCTCAGGTCCGCGGCGTTCAGGTCGAGGACGGCGACCGTTACGGGCGTATTCGGCCCGGCACAGCCTGCTTGGTCAACGACCGTGAGCAGTATGGTCTGCGTGGCTGGGAAAGCGAGCTGGACGGTGTCGTTGAACCCGAAACCGCCCCAGTTGTAGATGTAGCCACCGGCACCACCGGTCGCGGAGGCGATCAGTTGCGCGGGTGTGTTCACACATACCGTGTCCGGTGCTTGTACCGAAACGGCGATCGGTTGTGGCTGGGCAACGGTCGCGCTCGCCTGGGTCGTGCAGCCTTGCGCGTCAGTGATGTTCGCGATGTAGGTCCCGGCTTGCAATCCACCGATGCTGGCCGAGGTTTGTCCGCTGACCCAGGACACGGCGTAGCTCGGCGTGCCGCCGGAGATCGTCAAGGCTACCGTTCCGTTGGATCCGCCCGCGCAGCTTACATCGGTGTGCGAGACCTGTGCGACCGCCAGCGTTGCCGGTTCGGTCACTGTCGCCGACATCGTGGTATCGCACCCCAGACCGTCGGTGACCACAACGGTGTAGTTGCCTGCCGTGAGGTTGACGGCACTGGCCGTGGTCTGTGCCTGCGGATCGTTCCAGAGGTAGGAGAATTCCGGGTTCTGCGGGGTGAACGCGATCGTCCCAGTGGGCGTGCCATTGCAACTGGCGTTCGTCGTACTTATCGCGGCTTGAAGGAAACTGTTCGACAGGGCGATATGCACCACATCCGTTGCAGGAGGGCAAGTGTTGTTCCCTGTGGTGGTCAGCGTGAGATCCACGCCACCATTGACGATCTCTGCGGTGGTGGGCATGTATTGCACCGAAAGGCCGGTGCCCATGATCGTCCCGGTGCCACCGCTCCATTGTCCGCCGGTCGCATTCTGAACAGCACCTTGGACGGCGATCGGATACGCGTTCATGCATCCAACAAGGTCCGCCCCGGCATCCGCGATATTCGGCTGTCCCGTGGCCAGAATGGTACCGGAACCGTTCGCGGCGGCGCACCCGTTCGCATCGGTAACGGAGACTGAATATGTCCCTGCCCCAGCCGTGATCGTGGCGGTGTTACCTCCATTGCTCCAAGTGTATACATAGGGCGCTGTGCCACCGATCGGGGTCGCGGTCAGCGTGCCGTTCAGATCACCGGCACAGGTCTCGTTGGTCGCGGTCACATTGCCAAGAGCGATGATGTTGGGTTGTCCGATGGTCGTGTTCAAGGTGACCGTGCATCCGTGGCTGTCCGTCACGATCACGCCATGGTTTCCCGCTGCAAGGCCTGTGGCGGTCGCTGTCGTTTGTCCGGTCGGGTTCCATTGGTAGGAGTACCCATTGTCCGGTGATACTGTCGCGCTGCCGGTCGCCGCAGCATAGCATGTCGCGTCGGTCGGTGTGATGTTGGCGGTCAAGAGCTCGTTCGGCAAGGTCAGGACCATCGTGTCCGTTGCCGGTGGGCAGGTGACGTTGCCGACCGTGGTCAAGGTGAATGTCACTCCTCCATTGGCGACATCCTCCGTGCTCGGCGTGTATTCGAATGCCGGCCAGCTACCGCTGAAGGTCCCGCTTCCCCCGCTCCAGGAACCGCTTGTGGCGTTGGCCACCGTTCCATTCAATGGAATGGGTTGAAGATCCGGGCATACCACCATGTCCGGTCCGGCGTTGGCCTGATTGGGGATCCCAAGGGAGTTCATGATCACTGTTCCCACCACCGGAGCGCAGCCATTCGCATCGGTCACGACCACCGTATGGTGACCGGCGGATCCGACCATCGAACTGGCCGTGGTGCCGTTGCCCCAGATGTAACTATAGGGGGCCGTTCCACCGTTCGGCGTTGCTGTGGCCGTTCCGTCCCCGGCTCCCAAGCAGCTTTCGGGCGTCACGGACATCGCCACGGTCATGTACGCTGGTTGGCCGATCGTCGTCGTCAATGTGGTATCGCAACCGAAGCTGTCCGTGATCACGACACTGTACGTGCCGGCGCCCAGCATGTTGGCGGTCGGGGTGTTCTGAGCGGCAGGGTCGTTCCATGCATAGGTGAAGGCCGGGTCCGCAGGCGTGACGGTCGCCGTTCCAGTGGGCGATCCGTTGCATATCGCGTCGGTGCTCGAGATCGTACTCGTCGTGAAACTGTTCGGGAGCGTGATCACCAGGGCGTCCGTTGCCGGTGGGCAGGTCGCGTTACCGGTGGTCGTCAACGTCAACGTCACACTTCCGCTCCCTATCTCCGCCGGCGAGGGCGTATAGTCGATGTTCGGCCATGATCCGCTGAAAGTCCCGCTTCCACCGCTCCAGGTACCACCTGTCGCATTGGTGACCGATCCGTTCAACGCGACAGGATAGGTCGTGATGCACGCAACCGCATCCACTCCGGCATCGGCCTGGTTCGGAAGCCCCAGTGCTCCAATGCTCGCATTTCCCGTGGCAGGCGTACAACCGACCGCATCGGTGATGCTGACATCATAAGCACCGGATCCGGCCGTGAGGATGGGACCTGTATCACCCGTATTCCACGTATAGGTGTACGGTGCGGTTCCTCCGCTGGCCACCGCCGTGATCGTTCCATCGCCACTTCCCAGGCATGCCTCATCCACGGGGGTCAGGCTCACGAGGGTGATGGCTTGCGGCTCGTCGACCGTTGCGGTCAAGGAGGTATCGCATCCGAACGTATCCGTTATCGTGACCGTGTATGTCCCGGCCGTCAGCTGCACCGCAGTCGACGAACTCTGCAGTTCGGGATCGTTCCATGCGTAGATGAAGGAGGGGTCGACCGGGACGACCGAGGCCGTGCCATTGTCTGCACCGTTGCAAGCCGCATCAGTGCTACTGGTCGAAGCACCGATGAAACTGTTCGGGAGGTCGATATGTACAGTGTCGGTTGCTGCTGGGCAATTGGTGTTCCCTGTAGTGGTCAGCACAACGTCTACACCACCGACCGCGATCTCCCCCGGCGCCGGTGTGTAGGTGACGTTCGGCCATGCACCGGCGAAGGTCCCCGAACCATCACTCCATACGCCTCCAGTGGCATTGACGACGGAACCTTGCAAAGCAACAGGCGCCGTGGCGTTGCATGAGATGATGTCCGTTCCTGCATCCGCTTGATTGGGCTGCCCCGATGTGCCGATCACCGCGGGTACGTCGACGGTCGTGCAGCCGTTCGCATCAGTGATGTCCACTGTGTAGTTCCCCGCACCGCCCATGATCATCGACTCGCTGCTTCCGGTGCTCCACGTATAGGAGTACGGACCTGTGCCTGCTGTCACGATGGCCTCGGCGCTGCCATTCGCTATCCCCGCACAGGATTCATCCACGACCTGTATCGTTGCCGCGATCCCGGTAAGCACTTCCACCGAATACACATAGGTCTGGAACGCCGGGATCGGGCATGCGCCATCGTTCACGTTCACGATGATCGGGTAGAAGCCGGCGGTCCCGGGCTGCGCCGTCCAGCAGACGGAAGCGGTGATGGGATTGGTCCCGGTGTAGCTGAACGTTGCGCCGGGCAGGTTCTGCTGAACGTTGCTTACCGCCTCAAGGATGTTGGTGGCATTCGGGTCTGAAATGACCATGTCGAAGCAGAGATCGCCCGACTCGCAGACCTGCAGTGCCCGCGGGCCGGTTTGTGTTGCCGATCCGGACATGTTCGTGACAAGGCCGGTAGCCGCGTCCGGTGGGATGTTTGCGCAGGGGTAGGCTACGAACTGCATGTCACGCATGATCGTCCCTATCACGTTGCCGTTCGCGTCATACTCCGTTACCTGGACCACGACCACCCAGTTCCCACCCATGTTCAAGGTGAAGTTGATAAGGCCGGTTACCGGATCGATCGTGAGGTTGTCGATCGGTTCCTCAGGTGTATAGGGTACGACATAGGGGATGGCAGTACCATTGATCATGCGCGCCCCGATCAGGCCGTACGACAGTGAGTCGGCCTCGCTGTCCACCGCGCCGTAGCTATAGGAGACCGGGTATCCCAGGCACACAAAGGGGATCGCGGAGTTGGTGAACGTGGGCGAGTCGTTGCACGGGGCATCGGCGCTGTTCAATACCGATTCGATGTACATCTGCCGTGTTCCCGGGCTCGTCAGGTTCACGATCGCGTTGTTCCGGTAGATGTTGGTCCAGGAGATCTGCCAGGAATCGCATGGGGGCAGGGTGATGGTGCCCGTGTATTCGTACTGCTGGATACCCGGCAATGTGCCTCCGTTGCAGGAACTGTTGGGCAGTTCCAGATCACACAATTGCGAGATCTCCGTTCCCCCTTGGGTGCTCACGGTCAAGTTCCGGTTTCCGCAAGGGCTGGTCAGCACGAGGTTGTAGGTGGGATCCACGTTGATCCCGGCACAATCGCGGTAGACCAACAAACGGATCCGGAACTGGTTGGGGCCGATGCACTCCCAATAGATCTCGCCCCCGCTCATGTGCGTAGCGTGGGAGGCCATGCCCAAGAGCACCAGGACGAGGAAAAGCAGGGGTTTGCGCAGCATCGAACAGGTCGGTCGGTAGGTCCCGCCTGCCTGTTCCTACGGGGGATACCCCGGTCCGGTTACGAATGCCTTGTATTGACGCTGGTTTCCGGAGCGACGAACCCGGTCCTATGGCCTTCCGCGATCCGTGAGGAGTTCAACTACCTGTGCGTTCATTCGTGCACGTAGCCCAGGTGTGCCCCGGTCATTGAAGTCCACATGCTTGAAACCCGGCATGTCGATCACCCGGATGCCCCATCGTTGCTGCTCTTCAGGGGTCGGTAACACCCCGGGATCCGCAGCTACATCCTCGGCCCGCAGCGAGGCGATCCGGGGGCTACTTGTTCGGGGCAGTGGCATACGTCGGTTGTCCAACGATATCGCCACGTTCACGCGCTTGGGGTAGGTCTGCGCAAAGAGCATGCTGATGTCCCCGCCGTTGCTATGCCCCACCAGCGCCACCTGATCGAAGTCCCATTGCGGATGTTGTGCCTTCATGGCGTCGAGGACGAAGCGGATGTTCTCCACGCCGCGCTCCCAGTTGGGCCTGCGAAGGACGCGTAGATCGCCGTTCATCGGCAACGGCTCGTCGGTCGGCAGTTCATGCTGGATGCTCACCACGGCGTAGCCATGCACGGCCAGGTATTCCGCAAGGGAAGAGAAGCGCAAGTAGGTGCCCGGCAGGTTTTCGTTGTAGCCGTGACTGATGATGACCACCTTCCTTGGCTGGTCGTCGAGTCCCTGCACGCGGTATAGAGCGACGGGAATGGCCCGGTTCCGGGCGCTGTCCAGCAACGTGAGGGTGTCCCGTTGAATGGCACCGTGAATGAGCGGTCCAAGAGCGAGCGCAACACTGGACGCGTAGATCGAAAGGACCAGGAAGAGGGCTATCCGCCAAGTGGCCTTGATCATGCTGATGCGCCGTGCAAACATCATGCGAAGGTCCGGATCACGGCTCAGGCGACCAAGCAGCACGCGGCCCGCATCCGTCAATCCGCGAGGAAGCCGAATTTCCCGGCCTTGTAGTCCTCGATCGCCTCGTTGATCTCCTCCTCCGTGTTCATCACGAAGGGACCATAGTTCACATAAGGCTCGTTCAGGGGCTCTCCGCTCAGGACAAGAAGGATGCACCTGCGTGTGGCCTGGATGCGGATCGCACCTCCTTCGTTCTTCAATTGCACGTAGTGGTTCTCGGGTGCAGCGGTACCATTCACCGTGATGGTCCCGTCCACGATGAGGATGCCGGTGTTGTAGTCGGCCGGCAGGGAGAAGCTGACATCCGCCCCCGCGTTGAGGTGCATGTCGTACATGTGGATGGGCGAGTAAGCCGTCGCAATGCCTTTCACGCCTTCATATTCACCAGCGATAACGTGCACGGTACCGGCGTTCTTGGGCAGCACCACCTTGGGCTTCTTCGCATGCTGGATGCTCTGGTATTTCGCCGGCACGCGCTTGTGTTCGCGCGGGAGGTTGATCCAGAGTTGCAGCATCTCGAAGGCACCGCCCGTCCGGTTGAAGGTCTGCTCGTGGTACTCTTTGTGCAGCACGCCGCCACCAGCCGTCATCCATTGCACATCGCCAGCGTTGATGATGCCGTGGTTCCCTTTGCTGTCGTGGTGTTCCACACTGCCCTTGTAGGCGAATGTGATCGTCTCGATGCCCCGGTGCGGGTGCACGCCCACACCCTGGCTGATCTCGCTAGGGGGGAAATTCACCTCTGCGTTGAAGTCCAATAGGAAGAAGGGGCTCATGCGCTCCTCGAACCCCTTCCCGTTCGGGAAGTAGTTCATCACCTTGAAGCCGTTGCCCACCATGTGGGTGTTGGTGGGGGAGAGCACGCCCTCCACACCGCGTTGGCCATTGCTCGCAAGGTTCTCCACGGCCTTTGCTGTGCCGCTCACCGCGCCGCTGATGAAGGCCAGCGCTGTTCCCAGGATGCCGCGATGCAGGAATTCCTTGCGTTCCATGTTGAGGGTATTGGAAAGTGTGAAAGTACTTCCGCAAGCGGTCTTCCGCCTAATTCGTGGGAAGCAGGTAACTGCGCTCCTCCTTGGCCTTTACACTTGGCACCAGTTGCGCGCCATCCCAGCGCAGGAATTCCGTGGTTACGAAGCGCCGAACAAACTCCTTGGGCTGTTCATCCCCATCCGCAGCCAGCTGTTCGCCTCCGGGAAGGTCGCTTTCATCATAGCTGCTCGTGACCCGTTTGATGACGCCCGGCACGCCGTCCATCTCGCAAGGGAAGACAAGGCTTTGGTCCGTACTGTATGCGCCATCCGGCGATCCCATCATGTTTGCCACGTGGTGGAAACGCCCACCGCTCCAGAACACAACAATGCTGCCCGTTGTGCAACCGCAGCCTCCAACACAGGGAACATCCAGGAACAGCACGTCATCCACGTTCTGTAAGCCTCTGTTGCCGACCGCGGTCAGTTGTCCGAAGTTCCAAGCAAAGGAGGGGAGCGTGATCGCATCCAATTGTTTGCCCTCGCGCACGGCGACCAATCGGTACTTGTGGCGCACGGTCGTGGTATCGCTCCACGATGCAACGTACTCCAGGCCCCCGAGGAACTTCACCGTGGGGTCAGCATGACTCCCCGTGGCATCCTGAGCCAGCAGTCCTCCCCAGACCCAGCCGATCTGGTTGTTCGCCTCCACGCGGTACCACACGCTGCGCACACCATTCGCAACAACAGTATCCGTGCTCACCGAATCGATGTAGACCGGCGTGCCGGGATATAGCGCCGCTACCTTATAGCTGTTATGCGAAGGATCGCTGCGCAGTACCACTGTGCCCGTCAAGGTGTACTCGGGCGGCGCTTCATCGGGTATCAGGTAGTCGGAGCGCGCGCCGAATTGGACGTGCAACTCGTTCTGCGCGGAACAGAGGACAGGGGAGAGGAACAAGGCGTAGATCCAACGGCGCATGCAACGAAAGTAGGTGCATCCAACAACGAAGGAATACACCTATCCGGTATATCCCGGAGGCACATCTTTGTACCATGACCGCCGAAGACATCCGTGCCATCAGCAAAAAGTTGCCGCATACCACCGAGGACGTGAAGTGGGGCGCTGACCTCTGCTTCTGCGTCGCTGCCAAGATGTATTGTGTTACCGGGCTCAGCGGACCTTTCGGCGTTTCGTTCAAAGTGCCGGACGAGGATTTCGAGGAAGTCTCTACACGCAAGGGTTTCAAGCCCGCGGACTATGTGGCGCGGTACAAGTGGGTCACCGTCACTGAGGCGAGCGCGATCTCACGCAAGGAACTGGAAAGCTTCATCCGCACCTCGTACGAGCTGGTGAGCGCAAAGCTCCCGAAGAAGCTGCGGCGCGAATTGGGCTTGGTGTAGCCATGGGCACGGCACGACGCAAACGCTGGAAATGGCCGATCCTGGCCACCTTGATCCTCATCGTGGCCGTTGCCGCACAGCCGGCCTGGAAACTGTGGCATGCATACAGAAGCGATGGTACCGGCGTTCCGCTTCCGAAGCAAGGCGTTGCTGATGACGTGAGCCGCTTGAACGCCACGCCCATCGATTCGCTCGTGCGCGTGTCGGAAGACCCGGAAGAAGCCGTTGCCCAGCTTGTCTCGCTCGTGACCCTTGCTGCGCAGCGGCACCTGCCCATTTCCATTGCGGGCGCGCGCCATAGCATGGGTGGTCATACCATCGCGAGGGATGGAGTGCAGGTGGACATGCTTCCGTACAAGCAACTCTCCCTGGACACGGCAACGCACATCCTTACCGTTGGATCCGGTGCCTTGTGGTCGGAAGCGATACCATACCTCGATGGATACGGCAGGGCGGTCGCGGTGATGCAATCGGACAATGCCTTTTCCGTGGGTGGATCGATCAGCGTGAACTGCCATGGCTGGCAGCATAACAAGGCACCGATCGCTTCCACGGTCGAATCCTTTCGCCTGCTGAAGGCGGATGGGACCATAGTGCGTTGCAGCCGCACGGAGAACGCCGAGCTGTTCTCCCTTGTGCTTGGCGGATACGGCCTGTTCGGGATCATCCTCGATGTGGACCTGCGTACCGTTCCCAATGAACGGTACACCTACCATCGCGTGGTGGTGGGTTCGGACAACTATGTGGACATGTATACACGCCTCGTGGATACCGATACCAACGTGCGTATGGTCTATGGCCGCTTGAACGTGAACGCGGATGACTTCCTGCAACGCGCCATGCTCAACTACTTCACCTTCGACTCGGCCGCACCGATCCCCGGAGGCTTCGAGGCCGATGGCCTGGCGGATCTGAAGCGGTCCATCTTCCTGGCGTCGAAGGACGACGATTACGGCAAGCGCCTACGCTGGAATTCGGAACAGGCCGTCACCAAGACACGCATCGGCACACGGATCACCCGCAACCAAGTGATGAACGAAAGTCCATCGATCTACATGAACCGCACTGCGGACCACACGGACATCCTGCACGAATATTTCATTCCGCGCCGCAATTTCTCCAGGTTCATCGCGGCGATGCAGCAGCACATGCCCGAGCACAAGCAGGATCTGCTCAACGTCACCGTACGCAATGTCTACCGGGATACCGACAGTTTCCTTTCCTATGCGCACGAGGAGAACTTCGCTTTTGTCCTTTTCTTCGACCAGCTGATCACTCCAGAAGCGGAGGCCGATATGCTTGCGCTCACCCGGAAGTTGATCGATGCTGCGCTGGCGTTGGACGGTGCCTACTACCTGCCGTACCGACTGCATGCCTCACCGGAACAGTTGCGCAAAGCCTATCCCATGGCGGATGCCTTCTTCGCAAGGAAGCGGCAGTACGATCCGCACGAGCTGTTCCAGAATACGTTCTACAGGACCTATGGTGCTCCTTCACCATTGCACCCTTGAACAGTAGGGCCACCGGGCCTATCCAACAGCAGGTACTTGGAACGGCCTGCACGCGATAGCAACGGCCGTCACTCCGGAACGCGGGCACCGCAACGCGGTGGGGACCCGCGTATCCGGAGTCTCACAAAGGTGGACGTGGCTTTGGCGAGACTCCGGGTCTTCGGTCGCAGAGCCTCCCGGCGACCGGAGTGACGGGCGTTCTTTCCGCCCGCCAAGGAGCTGTGACCTGATGGTCCTTGAGCAGCGGGACTTGGCCGTGGCCGAAACTACCTTGCGGCCATGATCGTGCTGCTTTCTCCCGCCAAGGACCTCGCCCAGGAAACTCCTGTGGTGGAGCAGGTCACACAACCTGTGTTACTGGACCATGCGGCCGCGCTCGTGGAAAAGCTGAAGACCCTTCCCGCGAAGAAGCTCTCCGGTCTCATGGACCTCAGCCCCAAGCTCGGCGAATTGAACAAGGAGCGTTACGCACGCTGGTCAACTCCCTTTACGCAGAAGAATGCACGACCCGCGATCTTCACGTTCAACGGCGAAGTGTACCGGGGCCTCGAGGCACGCACGCTCGGCAGCGATGATCTCCGCTTCGCGCAGCATCACCTGCGCATCCTGAGCGGGCTCTACGGCGTGCTGCGTCCACTGGACCTTATGCAGGACTATCGCCTGATGATGGGTACGCCTTTCGGCCTGGGCAAGGCGAAGGACCTCTACGCCTACTGGGGCGATCGCATCACCGATGCGCTCAAGACCGACTTGGAGCAGAGCGGCAGCGCCGTCGTGGTGAACCTGGCATCCAGCGAATACAGCAAGGCCATCGATCTGAAGAAGCTTGGCGCCCAGGTGATCACGCCGGAGTTCAAGGACAAGGTCGGCGGCGTGTACAAGCCCTTGCAGACCTACATGAAGCAGCAGCGCGGTGCCATGGCGCGCTACATCATCCAGCATCGGATCCTCGAGGCCAAGGGGATCAAGGGCTATGACGCGAACGGCTATCGCTACTCGGCGGCGGACAGCACAGCGGACAAATGGGTCTTCCTGCGCGACAAGCGTCCGCCGCTGGTGACGAAGAAGCTCGCAGGTGGGCGGATCCGGTAACAACTAGCGAATTGGCTCATGCATGTGCCCATGTGCCCATGTGCTCATGTGGGCATGCGCATTCGCTGATAAACGCGTTGATCTTTCCTTCTCAACGTTGGATCACCACCCGGCCGGTCGCGATGCGTTCCGTGCCAGTGAGCAGTGTGTAGAAGAACACCCCGTTCTCCTGCAATGCCACATTGCGCAAGGCAGTGGGAGAGAAGGTCTCCTGCAACACCACCTCGCCAAGCGCGTTCACGATACGCAGGCCGGTGAAGGCCTTGTCGCTTTGCACGGTGAACGCACCGCTGGAAGGCACGGGGAAGGCGCCAACACCATGTGGCTGCATCGGCGCGAACGATAGGCCGGTCTCCACATCGCCGCTGCGGGCAAGGAAGCTGCCCCGATCTTCCACATCCAAGGTGGCTGTACCAGGGAAGGTGAGCGTATCCCCGAAACTGCCGGCCACATACAGGTTGTTCGCACCATCCAGCGCCAGGCATGCCGCCCTGCGCGGGGCATCGTTGCGCGAGACAAAGACCTCTTCCACCGTATTGTCATTGGCGAAGCGTGCCACGAAGAGCCCGTAGTGCGGATCGCTCTGGCCGAAGACCAGTTCGTCGATCTCGAAACGGTCCTCGAACCAGCCGCTCACCAGGATGTCCGCCTGCGCATCCACCGCGAGACCGGTTATGGAATGGTCGTAGCCGGTGTTGCCCATGCGCTGCCACCAGAGGAATTCACCATCGGGCGCGGTCTTCAGCAGCACGGCCCGGTAAATACCCTGTGAACCGCTCACCGGTACCTGGAATTCGGGCAGGTTGTACTGGCTCTCGCGGTGCATACCTACGTAGCAATTGCCGTCGGCATCCGTCGCCAGCGCTTCCACATCATCGTAACCATAGCCGCCGATGCCACGCACCCACTGGAATTCCCCATCGAGGGTGTATTTGGCTAGAAGGCCATCGTAGGTCTGTCCGCTGATGAGCTGTTGGTTGTAGAGCGTGTCGGTCTCGAAGAAGCAGGTATCACCGCGGTATTTGCCGCCGACGTAGATGTTGCCCAGCCCATCGAGCACCAGTTTCTGACCGGTCGAGTTGCCGTAGCTGTCGTCGTGCGTGCAATCGGGGTTCTTTGCCCAGATGGGTTCGCCATCGCTGTCCAAATGCAGCAGGAACAGGTCCCGCATCTGGCTGCAACCCTCCAGGTCCTCGAACGCGTCCAGTGGAAAGTAGTACTTGAAAGAGCCTGTCACGTACGTGCTACCCTCCGGCGTGGCCACGATATCCTCGCCCATTTCCTCGCCATTGTAGTTGCTGCCGAAATGCCTGGCCCATACCCACACTCCAGCGTCGTTCAACTTGGCGCAGAAGATGTCCATGGTGCCATCCAGGGAAAGCGTGGTGCTGCCGAAATCGGCGGTGGGGCTCACGAAGTAGCCGGTGATGTAAACGTTCCCGGCAGCATCAACGGTGATGCCCTTGGCGCTTTCCGAATTGTCGCCACCACCCTGGGCCGCCCAGAGTGGTGTGCCGTCGTTGTCGTATTTCACCACGAACACGTCGTATTCCCCTACGGCGGTCATGGGGGGCAGATCGCCCCATTGGGCGGTGCCCCAGAATTGGCCGGTCACGTACGAGTTCCCCAAGGGGTCCACGACCATGTCCAGTACAGCCGGGGCCAGTTCATCACCCGTGGCGGCTGCAGACCATTGCCAGTTGAAGGGTTGGGCGTGGAGCGATGCTACGCAGAGCAACGGAATAAGCGTGGAAATTGGACGCATATGGATCGAATTCGCACTGCAAAGATGCGGTCAAGGCCGCGTGTGCTGCTTGTACACGTTTTTCGGAGCATGGTCCACTGTGATCCAACGCATTCTGTATGATCGTTATCTTCCCGCATGAAGTACAGTGGAACCTGGGTCGCGGGCGCCTCATGGGTCTTGCTTATAGCATCTTGTGGCCCGAAAGTGGAGCCTAAGGTTTCCTTCAACCCCGCCAACACCGAAGCCGAAGTCCGCACCATGCTGGCCGACTACGCCGAGGCCCAGCGCCAGAACGGAGTCTTGGGGGAACTTCCTTTCCTGGATACCACCGATGCCTTCTTCTGGGTGCCGCCAGGATACACGAAGGCGATCAATGGCGACAGCGTGCGCGCCGTACTGCAGAAGTTCGCGCCATCGATCCGCAGTGTGGATGGTCACTGGCTGGCCTTGGACGTGCACCCTTTGAACGATTCCATCGCCGTGTACACCGGCCGGTTGCGCGCAACGAACATCAGCATAGCGGGGGATAGCACCACCCACGAATTGCTCGAGACCGGCGTGGTAGCGAGGCGCGTGGATGGCTGGAAGCTCCTTGGTGGGCATACGACGGTCCTTCCCGCTCAGTGACGACCCGTTCAACCGACCGGCCCTGCCGGAATGGTTCTTGTGCGATCCGGGGAAACCGCACGATCATGCGAACGCTCACCGCCCTCGTTCTTGCATCAGCCGTAGCTAGCGCCTTTGCCCAAAATGGCGTGGCGCCCATTTACCAGCGGATCGGATCCTTCGCCAGTGAAGCGAAGCGCACCCTCGATGCCATGGACCCCACCACGGAGACCGAGGAGACCTGCGCGCTGTATGCGTTGATCGAAACCACCACAGGGACACTTGCCCGAGAGTTGCGCGGCGACAAGCCCTGTGTTCCGTATCCCAGCAGCGAGATCGCCACGGCGCAGGCCCTGGCCTATTACTACCAACCCAGCTGCCCGGATATGGCCGCCTACTATACGGTGGTGGGCGCACTGGCCCTTCCCAACGCGATCCTGGCACATGCACCACCCACCGGCTACAATACGCTCATGGAGGTAAGCGACCTGGCGCGCTTTGCCGACAAGGCCCATACCGCCGAGCGACTTGCACGAAGGCATCGCCTCCTAACGAAGCGCATGGCCGATCTGGAGGAGTTGATGGCGACGCGCTGAGCGTTGACGCGTGCAACGCTGGCTTGTGCGGCGTCAAACACACACTCACCTCGTTGGGTGTCTTCGGGTCCAGCAGGATCACATCGATCCTGCCCATGCACAGACGAAGGAGGTCGTTGGCGGGCACGGTGCGTTCCCCTTCGATATCGAGCACGTGGGTGAAGGTGACGGAACCCGAGGCATCGGCGCCGTCCACGCTGGGCGGTCCCGGCGATGAACAGCGCGAATGCCGCGAGCAGAAGGCGAGCGTGGTGCATATACCGAGCAGATGAAGGAAACCTGCGGCAGACATCGCAGCTTTGCGCCATGGCGAAGCGCCCCGCTCGAAAGTCGGCACGGCCCGCGAAAACGAAGGAGCCCTCCGCGATCCTCTCCGGTGGCATCCGCTTCGCGTCAGCGCAGGACTTGTTCGACTTCCTCCCCGCTGATGAGCGCGAACTGATGGAACGCCTGCGCGAGTTCATCATCAGTGAAGCGCCCGAACTGAAGGAGCGACTGTCGTTCAACATCCTCGCCTACAAGGGGCGCCGCGATGTGTGCTTCATCTGGCCGGCATCGGTGCTGTGGGGAGGGAAGAAGACCTACGAGGGCGTGCGTTTCGGATTCTCGTACGGCAACCTGCTCCCGGATCCTTCGAATTACCTTGATCGAGGCGGCAGGAAGCAGGTATATTGGCGGGACCTGCAGCGGTTCACTACTACCGATGAACGCATGTTGCGGCAATTGCTGCGGGAAGCGGTCGAAATGGATCGACAGCGGGCGGGCGGTTTGAGGTGAGTTCTCCGAGGTACCGGCTTCACCGGCCTCTTAGAGCTCCTTGCGGAACACCCAGCGGATGAATCCCCGGGGATCCTCCTGGTCGCGTTCCGGCGCGCGCACGAAGCCCATTCGGCCATAGAGCCTATGCGCAGCGTGCATCGTTGGCTGCGACCAGATGACCACAGCTGATGCACCCTCTTCGCGTGCGCGTTGCACCGAGGCATCCACCAGTGCTTCGCCTATCCCACGCCAACGCCCTTCCGGTGCCACCGCCAATACGCGGAACTCCGCTTCTCCTTGTCGTGCGACCTGCCCCAACGCACCATTCGGGACGAGATGGAGCACCGCACCGATCACAGGGCCGTCAAGCTCTCGCGCGATCACCATGGTCCCGCCTGCTTCGAAGGTCTCCCGGCGCATGAAAGCATCGGCATTCTCACGGCTCGTGTAGCCTTCCCCCGCATACACGCGCTTGAGAAGGCTGATGGTCTGCTCCCACGCGGCCTCATCCAGATCGTCGGAAATGACAGGATCCATCCCACTTCGATGTTCGTGCGGTAGCGTCAGGTCGTAAGGCTGAGGAATCTTGGAGGTACGTGGTCTGTCAGCCACACGCCGTTCTCGCTGCAGAAGAAATCAAGGCCTTCGTCATGCATCAAGCCACTGTGAACGATGAAGATGAATGGCTCGCCGTGTCGTCTGCCCACCTTCAGCGCGGTTTCCTTTTCAGATGAGAGGTGCACGTGATGCCGAGTTCCTTTGATAAGTCCTTGTTCAAGGATGGCTTCGACATAGCGCTTCGCTGTGCCGTGAAAGAGTTGTGCCGGCGGCTTGATCGGTGCATAGCCCAACTCCACGCGGACAGAATGGCCTTGATTGGCGCGGATGAGAGTACCGTCATCCGATAGCGCGAAGCGCTGTTTATCGCTCTCCTTGACGATGGTGCGCAGGGTCTCCACGTCGAACCGATGGCCATGGGCCGCCGATCTTTCGATCAGTTCGGATATGGGTGTCCAACCTTCCGCATTCAACTCGATGCCGATGGAACCCGGATCATGGCGGAGCACCAGGCTCAAGAACTTGCTCAGGCGAGTATGATCGGCCTTGTTCATAGTGCGAAGATGGCGCAGATCGAGGGAGGCTTGCCCTAAAGCCCAGTCGGAGGGGTAGCCCACTTGTCCCATCTTTGATACATGAGTACGCCGAACCATCTGCTTCGCATGTACTGGGGTAGCATTCGCCGGCACCCGTGGAGCACCCTGTGCATCCTGGCTTCTCTGGCCGGTGTCCTGCATCTCGCGGTGCGCCACGATGAAGTGCCCAAGGCGCTGGCCTACTTCGGCGCCATGCTGGCCTGTGTGTTCGTGGTGGACCTTTTCGCGCGGTGGTTCCCGACGCAACTGGAGTTTCCCGTGCACAGGCCCCAGCGGGAAGCGGCTTTGGTGGTAGGCATTGAGGTATTGGCCCTGGTGTTAGCGGTCTTGCTATTCGTGTTGTTCCCGATGAACAAGCTTCCTGTGGCTTGGAAGATCGCCTCCATACCAGCGATGGTCATCATCTTTCCGATCGCCCTGCCGTTGGTATTGCTGTTTTGGAAGTACAAACCCAGGGAACTGGGGCTGCGCTTCCATGCGATGTGCTGGGTGTTCGTTCCGGTGCTGCTGATCACGGCGTCAACGGCCTATCTGGCTGCGCCGGATGACTTTACGCTGGGTAGGCTGTTGGCATCTGAAGGCGTGTTCGGTGCACTGATCACAGGGTTCATCACCGCCGGGCTCTCTGAAGAATTCGTTCGCATGGCGCTGCAAACGCGTGTTGGGGCCTACTTGCGGAACCCGGCTGTGGGTTGGTTCTTCGCCACGGCGGTCTGGGCATTCTTGCACTCGCCGAACTGGTATGCCAAAGGCGGCGACCTGTACGAGGCGTTGATGGGGGCTGTCCGCATCATTCCCCTCGGGCTCATGTGGGGCTACATGACGCACCGCACCAAGAGCTTGTTACCGGCCACGCTGGTACATGGCATGAACATTTGGGGTTTGCAGAACTTCTGAGCATCAACCCGGCAGGAGCCGCTCCCCGCTCACCATGACCACGTGGGCCATGGCATGTCCGATCATCGCAGCTTCCAAACCCTTCTTCCAATAGAGCCAGCCGAAGACCAGGCCGCCCGCGATATTGCCTATTAGGATGTACGTGTAGAGCATGGCGCTGGGTTCGGCGATCACGGCGAATACCGCAGGCAGATGGCCGAGCGCGAACAAGAGCGAAGCCACTGCGATGCTCGACCAGGCCGCGGCGGTGGCGGGGAGCACCTTTACGGCCAACCACATCACCAAGGTCATCATGCCGAAGCGGATCAGGATCTCTTCGGTGATGCCACCATAGAGAAAGCGAGACAGCAAGGACGGCTTGATCCCGGCCGCCAGTTTCTCCTGGTCGGCAGCGATGGCATCACCGAAGGCGAGCGAAATGCCGACGAGCAACACACCGGCCACTGCTCCGAACACGATACCGGCTTTCACCTGACCGGCGAACACCGATCCCACCGGAGTGCCCTGCAACCAGCCCGTGAGGGTCGGCACCTTGAGGCCCGCCCGATCATGCAGCGGCGTGCCGATGCATACCATGATCAACACCAGCATCAATGGGTTCAGTAGGCTCAGCCACTTGAGCTGCGTATCGGTGAAACGCTCCCGCACCAACGGGGGTATCGCATCCAAGGGCAGTTCGCTGGTGAGCAGGCTCAGCACGCCGATCGCTCCGAGCAGAAAGACGACCAGGCCGAGGAGGAGCTTCTTGTTCTTCATTGTTGGGTTCGTTGTGAGCGATGGTGGAGGAGGTACGAGTACAGGACAGGGGTTAGGGCGATCACGAGGAACGTTGGCAGGAAGAAGGTGAACCGTTGTTGTGCATCCGTGATCAGGAATACGATGAGCGCTCCCGCCAGACCACCCCAGAAATAGAGGCGTGCGCCGAAGCGGTGCGTGCGCCGCCAGTTCTCTTCGCTGTCGATGGTCCACGGGGTGCGGATGCCGATGAAGTGGTTGGAGCGCAGAGCCGGAAGGAAGTTGCCCAGGCCGGCCAGCATCAGGAAGCACAGCGGGAATACCGTATCGCCAGGAGGCACCATGTGTCCTTCGGCGCTGTACACGATCACCAGGGCGATGCAACACGTGAAGAGGGCCATTGTGAGGCGCGCCCCCCGAAAAGCCTTGGATGAAGCCAGGAGGTTCTTCTTGCGCGGGTCGATGCGCGGGGCGAGCAGCAGGGCGGCATAGGGCAGTAGCAGAACCAAGGCGAGCGGGATCAATAGCTCGGACCGATCGCCATAGCGGTCCGCTTCGCCAGCGGCGTTCCAATGCAACGGCACGCTAGAGGGCAGGCTGGACCACACGTAAGCGAGGTAGCCGATGGGGGTCAGCATCAGCACAACGAGGCTGGCCTCGAAGAGCCGGTTCTTGGGAGTGGTCCGTTCGTTCATCGCTTGCGTTTCGGGGGTGATTTCAAAGCCAGCATCCAGCCGATCAGTTCGTCCATCACGGTCGTGTTCAACGAGTACCGAACAAACTGGCCTTCCTTCATGGAGGTGACCAGTCCGGCTTGGCGCAACAGGTCCAGATGGTGACTGACGCTGGGGAAGCTCATGTCAAACTCGTTCGCGATGTCGCCCGCCGTCATGTCGCGTTGCCGCAACAGTTCCAGGATGCGCCGCCTCGTGGGGTCGTTGAGGGCTTTGAAGGCCTTGTTCATAGATGATTAGACAAATGTCTAAATAAAAATGAGACCATGGGCAGCTGCTCTGTCGGGATGCCGGTGCCGAGCAAGCGGCCCATTCCAAGAAGCTCAGTGATCGTAGCTGATCACACGGCTCACCTTGTAGCTCGCACCCTCTTTGCGCCACACCATGATGTTCTTGAAGGTGCCGCAGTCCTCTTGGCCGTTCTCCGTATGGCAGAAGCGGTGTTGGCAGATCTCCAACAGCCCGAAGTCGCCGAGGGGGTACACCTCCAATGTGCCGGGCACGATCTCGCGGCGTATGTCTGCGGTGGCGGGTTGAGAGAAGAGACGCGTGAAGCCCGCCATGGTGCTGTCGTAACCCGCGATGCCGGACTTGTCGTGGTAGAACTCCAGGTCGGGTGTGAACCAGGTGCCCAGCGCGGCGGCATCGTGCGCGTTGAAGGCGGAGAACATCGCGCTATCGAGGGCGGCGATCGTAGAGGTGAGGGCGTTGGGGGAGCTTGAGGTCTTTGGCGCTGGCTCCTCCGGTTCGGACGGATGGTCGCAGGCGAAAAGGCAGGCGAGAGACAGAATAGGGACAGCGGCGTGCATGAACGAATATGCGGTGCTTCCGAGAAAAGCACGAGCGCGGACGCTCGCGCCAGAATAGGGGCCGCACATTTCGCATTGAGCTTGGAAAACACGAAGTTCGCCCATCAGATCACCACCATGCGTATCCGATCGACATTCGCAATGCTGGCCATCAGCGGTCAGTTCCTCGCACAGAAGACCACGTTGTCACTCCTTGTCCACAATGGGCTTGGCAGTACCGCTCAGGGCGAGGTGGACATGGAGCGCGGAAGCGCACCGATCAACGATGAGTGCACGGAAGCCATCGAACTCACCCCCGGAGCCACGTGCATACCGCAGGTCTTCTCCGTACTGGACGCTACCGAAAGTGTTTCGCCGATCCTGTGCAACAACACCACAGCGCTGGACGCGGAGGATGTCTGGTTCCGGTTCGTCGCCACTTCAACGGCGCATTCGGTCATGGTGCAAAGCGGACCAGGGAATGACATGGTAGTGGACTTGCGGAGCGGTTCCTGCAACGGTGCTCCCATCGAATGTGCGGACCTGACGAGCTTCAACGGCTTTGAGCAGATCGACGCAACGGATCTTACGATCGGGGGCACCTACTACATCCGTATCTACGACTGGTTCGATACGCAAGGACCCGAGGATGCCGAGTTCAGTATCTGCATCACCGGTTTGGCTGAAGTGCCGCCGAACGACGAGTGTGAGAATGCCATCGAACTCTTCCAGACGCAAAGCTGCGAGCCGACCACCTTCACCTCCCAAGGGGCCACTCAGTCGCTGGCAAATTTCACCTGCAACGGTTTCACTGGCAATGCGAACGATGATGTTTGGTTCAGCTTCACGCCAACGTCGCCTATCGCGGTGATCGATGTGCTCGGGTCGCCAGGGTATGATGCCGTGGTGCAACTGTTCACGGCCGGTGGCTGCGACGATACCGGCTCCTACATCTGTTCCGACGATTCGGTCTCCGGTGAGCTCGAGCGCATCTACTATGGTGACTTCGAGGTTGGTCTGACCTACTACATGCGGGTTTATGACTACGCAGCAGGTCCTCCTGCCGGTCCGTTCGATATCTGTATCCACTTTGGTGGTGACCCGCCGCCGAATAATGACTGCGCTGATGTGATCCCCGCGCTCGTGCAGGTCGGAGAGACGATCACGTTCAGTGGGACAACGGTGGGTGCGATGCCGGCCGATGGCAGCACGGTGCCGTACGTCTATCATGCGTTCACCTTGGCCACCTGCGCTGATGTGAGCTGGGATCTTTGTGGTACGGATCCCATGTTCAACACCCTTCCGCTCAGCTTGGTGAGCTGCCCGGAGCTGGAGGAACTGGCGGTCGGTGTTGCGGACTATACGGTCTGTGATGGTGATATCTGGGGTGTGGACCACCTGGCCTTGGAGGCAGGGACCTATTACATCCCCATACCTGTTGACGGGGGGAACTACGGCGAATACACCATCAATCTGACAGCGAACCAATGCACGGTTGTGGCTACCAATGACGAATGCGAGCAAGCGATCGTACTGCCCATCAACACCACCTGTGAACCGGTGGCGGCCACCACTTCAGGGGCCACCCAGTCCGCACCGCCGATCACCTGCAATGGCTTCACCGGTTCTTCGAACGATGATGTCTGGTTCACCTTCCAAGCCACAAGCCCGAACGTCACCATCGCCGTGGCCGGTGAAGCGAACTTCGATGCCGTTGTGGAGTTGATCGGTGTCGGTTGCAACATCCCAGTCTCGCTGGCCTGTGTCGACGCAACCATCGCTGGAGGCAACGAAGGTCTCGTGGTGAACGATCTTGTACCGGGGCTGACCTACTGGGTGCGCGTTTACCATTACTGGTCCGATGTTCCTGACGGCGGATTCGAGATCTGTCTGGTTGGTGACATCAGCACCGGCATGGATGAGAACCCTTCGTGGACCCTGAGCGGCGGAGTGAATGGATCACCCGGTACGGTGCACTGGTCGTTGGATCCAGGACCAGCACAACTGGACGTGCTCGATATGATGGGCAGGCGCATTTGGACGGGTCGAATAAACCTGCAGCCCGGCCCCAATACGCTGGAGGCATTGCCCGCCTCGATCGCCAGTGGGCACTATCTGCTCATGATCGGAACTGATGAAGGTCGCACAGGACAACGCTTCTTCGTTGAGTGAGCGCCTTGTTGGAACGTTCTCAAAAAGATAAAGCCCGACAGATTGATCGATCAAGGTGATCAGTGATCGTAACTGATCACGCGGCTCACCTTGTAGCCCGCACCTTCCCCCGACTGGGTCGGGATGAAACACTTCCGCCAGATCATGATGTTCTTGTCCCGGCTCGTTGGCCGGGATGACGACATACTTGCTTGCCGTTCTCCGTGTGGCAGAAGCGGTGCTGGCAGATCTCCAACAACCCGAACTCGCCGAGGGGGTAGACCTCCAGTGTGCCAGGGACGATCTCGCGATGGATGTCTGCGGTGGCGGGCTGGTTGAAGAGGCGCGTGAAACCCGCCATGGTGCTGTCGTAGCCTGCGAGTCCGGTCTTGTCGTGATAGAACTCCAGGTCCGGTGTGAACCAAGTGCCCAGCGCGGCAGCATCATGGGTGTTGAAGGCGGCGAACATCGCGCTATCGAGTGCGGCGATGGTGGCGGTGATCTCTTCGTTGGCTGCGGCTTTGACCGGCGGCGTGGTTGTGGGTGCCGGTTGGCGCGAGCAGGCGGAGAGGAAGGCGAGGACAGGAATTGCAAGAAGAAAGCGCATGGGCGAAGATGGCATCGCGGCTGGTTATCGGGCTTGAAGTCGAGCTTGCGTGAGCGATCGCAGCGGCACCCCGCAGGCCGGCATTGCGAGGAGGAACGACGAAGCAACGGCCGAGGAGTACAGTCCCCGCGCGCTGGCCGGGATAAACTCCGAGCACGACCCGGCTGCTCTTGAGCCGGGGCACGCCCAAACAGAACCGAAGAACCTCGGAATGCAGAAGTGGGCATCCCTCTGCGCGCATGCGGTTAACCGACCCGCCCCGCTACCTTCGCGGTCCTGATTTCAAGTCATGTTCGAGAACCTCAACGACAAGCTGGAGCGCGCCTTCAAGGTCCTCAAGGGCCAGGGGCAGATCACGGAGATCAACGTGGCGGAGACCACCAAGGAGATCCGCAAGGCGCTTCTGGACGCCGACGTGAACTACAAGACCGCCAAGGATTTCACCGACCGGGTGAAGGCCAAGGCGCTGGGCCAGAACGTGCTCACCACGGTGAGTCCGGGCCAGTTGCTCACCAAGATCACGCACGACGAGCTGGCCGAGCTCATGGGCGGGCAGAGCACGGGGATCAACATGAGCGGTAACCCGACAGTGGTGCTCATGAGCGGCTTGCAGGGCTCGGGTAAGACCACCTTCAGTGGCAAGCTGGCCAACTACATCCGCAAGAAGGGCAAGCGCCCCCTGCTGGTGGCGTGCGACGTGTACCGCCCGGCGGCCATCGACCAGCTGGAGACGCTGGGCAAGCAGCTGGACATCGCGGTGTTCAGCGAGCGCGAGAACAAGAACCCGGTGAGCATCGCGCAGAACGCTATCGCGCACGCGAAGACACATGGTTTTACGGCCGTGATCGTCGATACCGCCGGTCGCCTGGCGATCGATGAGCAGATGATGGACGAGATCGCCCGCGTGAAGAAGGCGATCAACCCGCAGGAGACACTGTTCGTGGTGGATGCCATGACGGGCCAGGATGCTGTGAACACGGCAAAGGCGTTCAACGAGCGTTTGAACATAGACGGCGTGGTGCTCACCAAACTGGACGGTGATACACGCGGTGGTGCGGCCCTCAGCATCCGCAGTGTGGTGGACAAGCCGATCAAGTTCATCGGCACGGGGGAAAAGATGGAGGCGCTGGACGAGTTCCACCCGGACCGCATGGCGGGGCGCATCCTGGGCATGGGCGACGTGGTCTCGCTGGTGGAGCGCGCACAGGAGCAGTTCGATGAAAAGGCCGCCCGTGAACTGAACAAGAAGATCCAAAAGGACCAGTTCGGCTTCGACGACTTCCTGGACCAGATCGGTCAGATCAAGAAGATGGGGAACATGAAGGACCTCATGGGCATGATCCCCGGCGTGGGCAAGGCGCTCAAGAACATCGACATCCCCGATGACGCGTTCAAAGGCATCGAAGCCATCATCAAGAGCATGACGCCGGAAGAACGCAAGAACCCGGCGATCATCAACGGTACCCGCCGTGCCCGCCTCGCCAAGGGCAGCGGACGCGGCATCGAGGAGGTGAACAAGCTGATGAAGCAGTTCGAGGACATGCGGAAGATGATGAAGATGATGGGGGACAAGAGCAAGATGCAGAACATGATGAAGCAGATGCAGGCGATGCAGGGGATGAGGAGGTAAGATCAATTAGCGAATGCGACGATCGGCTGATCCGCTAATTGACACCATGTAAACCCTTGGCATAGACCTTGCCTCCAACCACGGAACCACTGATCCATGTTCCTGCGTACCTCACCATTCCTACTGGCACTTGTTTTGATCACGAGCGGTTGCGACGGATCCGAGCAAGTGGCCTCCATCCCCGAGCCACCGCCCGCGCAACCCCAGGAAACGCCCAAGAGCGATTCAGTGCTTGCCCGCTTCGGCTCCAGCCACGGCATGTGCATCGGCTATTGCACACAGGAGTACGAACTCAAAGGTGATGGCCTGCTCGCTCGTCGCAAGGGCGGCGGGCGAGGGGACCCCTCAACGCACCCCGCCGATCAAGAACAAACCTTGGCGATCGACAAGGCCACCATCGATGCGGCCATGGCCAAGTTCGATGCGGCCGTTCTCGACGCAGCACCCGACGTGATCGGTTGCCCCGATTGCGCCGATGGCGGCCGTTGCTGGGTGGAAGTGGTGCGCGATGGGAAGTCCCGCACGGTCACCTTCGACTGCTCCACCGGGTCCGAGCAGTTGAAACCGTTCACCGACGCGCTTTGGCAGCTGGCCGAACAGGTGAAGTGGCCGGAGGGGGACGAACCGTGAGCGGATCTGCGAAGTACGCGGTGAAGCATCAGGTCTGTTCACCTTTGGTCGGCTCCCCCGATGTGTAATTTGAAACCCACATCCACGATGAGCCTGCGCATCCTTCCCCTGACAACGGTCCTGCTTTTCGCATGTTCGAACCGGGCAGAACCCGTATCCAATGCCCCCGGCGACCAAGCTGCCGATGGCATGGAGGCCGCCCCACAGGACGGGCAGCCGCAATTCACAGAGGGGAAGGATTACATGGTGTTGGAACGCGTCCGCTTCATGGACCCCACGGGGTTCGAGCGGCCTGCTGAGGCCTTCAGTGTCCTGCTCCCGAAAGGCTGGAAGCATGATGGCGGTGTGGTATGGAAGGACTTGAACGCATGCCGGGCCGAAATGATCTCCGCAAAGTGGACCGCGTCTTCACCCGATGGCGCGATCACATTGAATGTGCTTCCCAGCCATGCCTGGGCCGCAGCGAGCGACCCGATGATGATGCAGAGCATGCAGATGCAGGCCCAGCAAGGTGGGTGTGAGGTCGGTGGGCCGATGGATGCGGCCAACTACCTCCGCCAGGTGTTGGCACCGCGGGAGCTGCAAGGTGTCACCATCACGGAAGTGAAGGAGAACGCCGATGTGGTGCGCGAGATGGAGCAGAGTTCAGCGAAAATGAAGGCGGCCTTTGAGCAGTATGGTGGGCAGGCACAGTTCAACCCCAGCGCCGTGGTGGCCAGGCTGAAATGGAGCGATGGGAGCGAAGGCATCGCCCTGTGCTCGGTACTGAACGTGGAGACCGTGATGCAGAACGCGTACACGGGCGAAATGCAGCAGTTCAATAACAGCAATGCTTCGGAGCGCAGTATCATGCGGTTCCCCGCTGAACGGAAGGAGGAGGCGGAGCAGGTGTTGGCTACGATCAAATCCAGTTTCCGGACCAACCCGCAATGGCAGGAGGCGGTGAACGGCTATTTCGAACAACTACGCCAGAACCAGGACCGCATGCACCACCAGCGGATGCAGGCCATCGACCAGCAGACCGCAGCAATGACCCAGGCGCACAACCAGCGCATGAACGACATCCAGGCCCAGGGTGCGGCCAATACCGCCCGCTACAACGAGCGCATGGGCGCCATGGACCAGCAGATGCGCAGTTGGGAGCAGCAACAATCATCACAGGACCGGCAGCACACGCAGTTCGTGAAGACCATTCGGGAGGTGGAGACCTGGAACGATGGAAGCAACGGCCGGGTGGAGCTTACGAGCGGTTATAACCATGCCTGGAGCCGGGGGGATGGCACGTACGTGCTATCCAACAGCCCCAACTTCGATCCCAGTTCGGTGTTCCAAGATCAAGCGTGGAAGCCGATGCAGATGGAGAAGTGACCATCGCGTAGTGGTGGCAGCTGATCGCCACGGGAACCCGGTTCGTGGAACCCGCGTACAACGGGCCGCGAATTCCTCTCCCGATGCGCCACTTCCTTGTCCTGTGCCTTTTGGCCGCTTGCGGGAACGCTCATGCCCAGAGCGGTCCGGGTGGTGTTGGGAGCAGCACCAACAACGTGCTTTGGTTGGACGCCAACTACGGCATCTCCCACCTGCTCGGGGCCGTGAACACATGGAACGACCGATCGGGCAACGGGAACCACGCTTATTTGCCCGTGACCATTCCATTGGGTACACCCCAGATCGTGAGCAATTCGGTGAACGGCTACCCGTCGCTCGATTTCGATGGTGTTGATGATCAGCTGTGGGTGGTCGACCATGCAACACTGGACCTAACGCAGTGGCACTTCTTCATGGTCGTTACGGCAGACCTGCAGAAGAACTACAACGCTTGGATGGTGAAGGGCGATGATGCTCTGGAGAACTATGAAATGCTCAGTTACAGCGATGGGAACATCCACACGCCCATCTACTGGACCGATGCCACCCGCACCCACCCGAGTTCGGCCGGTGGGCAGGTGACCACGACCACCTTCGATATCATCGAATACAGCTATTCCGCTGCGGTGGGCCGCGATGTGTACAAGAACGGAACGACCATCATCACGGACAACGAGAACAAGACACCCCAAGTCAACAACCGCCCACTTTACATCGGCAACGAACGCAGCACCTTGGGACGTGAAGTGAACGGGGATATCGCCGAGGTCATCGCCTACAATGCACCATTGAACGGAACGCAGCGCATCGTACTCAACAACTACCTCGCCGCGAAGTACAACCGGACCTTGTCCACCGGCGACCTGTATCTACAGGACAATGCCGGTCAGGGTAACTACGACCATGATGTCGCGGGCATCGGTCGCATCAGCAGCACGGACCTCCAGAGCGATGCACGTGGAACAGGTATCCTGCGGATCAACAACCCCACCGGGCTCGGGGACAACGAGTTCCTTCTGTGGGGAAGGAACAGCGGTGCATTGGGCACATTCGGCGTTACGGATCTTCCCCCCGGTGTGCAAGGCCGATGGGCGCGTACCTGGCGGGCCAACGAGGTGAACGCCTCGGGCACCGCTGTGGATGTCGGGGCGGTGGACCTGACTTGGGACCTTGCTTCATTCGCATCTGTAACGGCCAGCCATCTACGGCTGCTCGTCGATACGGACAATGATGGGGTATTCGCTGATGAAACGCCTATTACTGGTGCTACCAGCCTTGGGGGTGGTCTTTATCACTTTGCTGGGGTTACGGCTATTTCCAACGACCGGCAGTTCACGTTGGGAACATCGAATATCGGTGCAACACCGCTACCCGTGGAACTCATTGAATTCGATGCAACGGCCACGGGGCCCGCATCGGCCCTGCTGGAATGGAGGACCGCCAGCGAACGGGATAACGACCGCTTCACGGTGGAGCGTTCTTCGCAAGCTGATGTTTGGGAGTCCGTTGCCGTTGTGGATGCGATCGGTAACAGCACGACATTGACCCGCTATACGGCCGAGGACAATTCGGCGCCCGGTGGCCTTTGCTACTATCGCCTTCGGCAGACCGACATGGATGGCGCTTCGCACCTGTCCCAGACCGTGGCCGTGCAGTTCCTGTCCACCGGGAATGAGGTGCTCGTTCATCCGAACCCGGTCAGGGGACCTTTCAATATCCGGTTCGAGCACGTCAGGGAACACCCTGTCGCTGTTAGGCTGATGGATGCTTCGGGGCGCGTTGTGGCAGTGCGATACATGGGGACGGACCGTACCGGTGTTTTCGACCCCGGTCAGCTCGCACCAGGGATCTACAGCCTCCAGATCGATGGGATGGCTGGCGGATCGATGCAGCGCGTCCAGTTGCTGGATTGAGCGTTTCGCGGACCTCGATCATTCGGTTCCGGTTACCTTCATACCCCATGCCACGGGCAAATATTCTCCGTGGTGGGTTTGAAGAATGACAACGTTGCTCGACCAAGATCTCGAAGTCCTCAAGTATCCGATAGGGAAGTTCGTTCGCGGAACCAAGGCATCGACCAGGGAACGCATCATCGAATGCCTGGCGTTCATCGAAGCCTTCCCCGAGAAGTTGCGCGCCGAAGTGCAGGCATTGAGCGATGCACAACTCGACTCACCCTATCGTCCCGGTGGATGGACCGTGCGCCAACTCGTCCACCACGTCGCCGACAGCCACAGCCAGACACTGCACCGCTTCAAGCTCGCTCTCACCGAGGAGAAGCCGGTGATCAAGCCTTACAAGGAGGCGCTCTGGGCCGAGCATGTGGACGCGCGTACCATGCCGCTCGATCCTTCCCTGGACATCATCGCCGGAACTCATGCCCGATGGGTGGTGGTCATGCGCGCGATGAAACCCCAGGAGTGGGATCGGGTGTTCGTTCACCCGGAACAGCAACGCGAGATCGCCTTGTGTGAGGCGGTTGAACTCTACGTGTGGCACAGCAAGCATCATCTGGCGCACATCACCGAACTGAAGCGGCGGGAAGGTTGGGCCTGATGGATCAAAGCACCGTTCCATTTCGTAGCCTTGTGGAGATGTCGGAAGTAGCTACATATCAACTCCTCGATGGGAAGCGCTGTGGCGACGCCTTGAAGGAGGAGATCGCCAAAGGTGCGGCCGCTGTGAAGGCCAAACGGGGGCGGGCACCTCATCTGGCGGCGATCCTTGTGGGCAACGATGGCGCCAGCAAGACCTACGTGGAGGCCAAGGTGAAAGCCTGCGAGAGCGTAGGGTTCCGTAGTTCGCTGATCCGCCTGCCCGAGTCCATTTCCGAGGACGAGTTGCTTGCCCGTGTAAAAGGACTGAACACGGATGAGGAGCTGGATGGCTTCATTGTGCAACTTCCCTTACCGGATCATATCGATGCGGATCGTGTGCTCCAGGCCATCGATCCACGCAAGGACGTGGACGGCTTCCATCCCGTGAACGTGGGCAATATGGTGCTGGGCCTCCCAGGCTTCCTGCCCGCCACACCGAGCGGGATCTGCGAGCTGTTGAAGTACTACAACGTCGAGACCGTGGGCAAGCACTGCGTGGTCCTGGGCCGGAGCAATATCGTAGGCACACCGATGAGCATCCTACTAAGCCGCAACGCCTATCCCGGCAACTGCACGGTCACGCTGGCGCACAGCCGGACCAAGGACCTGACTTCCATTACCCGGCAGGCGGATATCCTCGTCGTGGCCATCGGCAAACCAGAGTTCGTGACAGCGGACATGGTGAAGGAGGGTGCCGTGGTGGTCGACGTGGGCATCCACCGGATCGCGGATGTCTCGAAGAAGAGCGGCTTCCGGCTCGTCGGTGACACAGCTTTCGCCGAAGTGGCTCCCAAGTGCAAAGCGATCACTCCCGTACCGGGTGGCGTAGGGCCGATGACGATCACCAGCCTTTTGCTGAATACGCTGAAGGCGGCCGGGCGATGATCGCGATCAGAGCTTTCCCGCCTTGATCTCATCCACGACCGCAGGGTCCAGCAACGTCGTTGTATCCCCCAAACTCCCCATTTCCCCTTCCGCCACCTTACGCAGGATGCGCCGCATGATCTTGCCGCTGCGCGTCTTCGGCAACCCGCTCACGAACTGGATCTTGTCCGGCTTGGCGATCGGGCCGATCACCTTGGTGACGGTGGCCAGGATCGCCGCGCGGGCCTGTTCAACGTCGTCGATGTGTTTCTCGGCGATCACATAGGCATAGATCCCTTGCCCCTTGATGTCGTGCGGATAGCCCACCACGGCGCTTTCCACCACGAATTCGCTTTCGTTGATCGCGTTCTCGATCTCGGCCGTCCCGAACCGGTGGCCGCTCACGTTGATCACATCGTCCACACGACCGATGATGCGGTAACGACCCTCGGCATCGCGGCGAGCACCATCGCCGGTGAAGTAGTAGCCCTTGTAACTGCTGAAGTAGGTCTGCCGGCAACGCTCGTGATCGCCCCAGGTGGTGCGCAACATGCCGGGCCAAGGGAACTTGATGCAGAGCAGGCCTTCCTGCTCGTTCCCGGAGATCTCCTTCCCATCAGCTGTTAGCAATACCGGTTGCACACCCGGGAAGGGCCACGCTGCGTGCGCAGGCTTTTCGTCCGTGACGCCGGCAAGCGAGGAAATGAGGATGCCGCCGGTCTCCGTCT
>DEQO01000051.1 GCA_002360495.1 Flavobacteriales bacterium UBA3364 | reverse complement strand
TGCACGGTGGCTACCAGCTTCCGCAGAACGTTCCCGCCAACGAGTTCCTCAACCTCGAAGGGCAGAAGTTGAGCACCAGCCGCAACTGGGCCGTGTGGTTGCATGAGTACATCGAACGATGGCCCGATCGCCAGGATGAATTGCGGTATGCACTCGCGAGCATCCTACCCGAGTTCAAGGACAGCGAGTTCACCTGGAAGGACTTCCAGGACAAGAACAACAATGAGCTCGTCAGCATCCTCGGTAACTTCGTGCAACGCGTGTTCGTGCTCTGCCATAAGTACTACGATGGCAAGGTGCCCGCGCCCACCGGAGGCAATGAACAGGACGTGTTGCTGTGGGCGGAACTGAACATCCTTCCACAGAAGCTCGCGGAGGAGGTGGACCGGTTCCGATTCCGCGATGCCCTTGCCAGTGCGATGCAAGCTGCACGGCTGGGCAACAAGTACCTCACGGACACCGAGCCTTGGAAGTTGGAGAAGACCGATCCGGAGCGCGTGCGGACCATCCTCTTCAACAGCCTCCGGATCACAGCAGCGTTGAGCGTTCTACTTGAGCCCTTCCTACCGTTCACCGCGATGAAATTGCGACGTATGCTCGGCTTGAACGAGCTGAAATGGGACGATGCCTTGCGTGCCGACCTGATCACACCCGGGGCATCACTGGGTAAGCCCGAGCATCTTTTCAAACCGATCGATGACGCACCCATCGCAGCCGAGGTGGAGCGATTGCATACTTCAGCTCCGCAGTCCAAAGGCCCCGCCATGACCACTGGAACACCTGTACCAGCCACCAAGCCGAACATCGCGTTCGAGGATTTCGCGAAGCTCGATCTACGCGTCGGTACCATATCCGCGGCCGAGCGTGTGCCGAAGGCGGACAAATTGTTGAAGCTGACGATCGACATCGGCGAAGCCATTCCAAGGACCGTGGTCAGCGGTATCGCGCAGCACTACGCGCCGGAACAATTACCTGGGCAGCAGGTTGTGATGGTCGCGAACCTTGAGCCTCGGAAGATGCGTGGTGTCGAGAGCCAGGGCATGGTGCTCATGGCCGAGGACGCGGAGGGCAAGTTGGTGTTCGTCCGACCGAGCGAGGTGATCAGGAGCGGCAGCGAGGTGCGCTAAGGCACCGGTCCGGACCGTACTGCCAGGTGCCGCTGATCGACTCCTTCCCACCTGTTCACACGCAAGGCTTTCAGGTATTCGCTGTAGAGCTTGGCCCCTTTGTGGTTCAAGTGGGTCGCATCCCCGAAACAACTGTCGGGAAAGGTCCAGTCCGAATGGTCCCATAGCGGGACATCCGCCATGTGTTCGCGCCGGAACGCGTAGTACGCAGCCGTGTCCGCTTCAGCCTTGATCACAGGATGTACCGGCGTGTTCACCAGTATGCAGGTGATCCCTTCCCGCTTACACAGCGACACGAGCTCGATCAAGTAGCGCACCTGGTCCTTCGCTTCGCCGAACCCCGGTGGCGGCGTGGCCTTCGCCCTGATGAGGCTATCCCTTCGCGCAACGTCAAAAGCGAGTTTGTTGCGCTCGGAGTGGGCGTACCCACCAAAGCTCAGGTCCCGGTAGGTAGTGGCCCGCCTCAATGCCTTCTTGATGTAGTTGCGGCGTAACCACGGGGTACGCGCCAGCACCTCGTACGCGCTACCCTGCCGCCAGAAGACGTCCAGGTCCGCTGCGGTGAGCAGGAAGAAGTTGTAGGGGATCTTGTTCTTGCTGTAGCGTTCCGAACGGGTCAGGATCTCCTGTCTGCGCTCCAGGCTGTTCATGTTGTACGAAAGCCAGATGGTGTCCAGGCCGGGGTTGTCGGCGATGAACCGACGGGCTTTGTTGAAGGCATACAAATAGGCCTCGCCGCTTTGTGCCATGCTTACGCTGCCGGGAAGGATGGAATCGTTGAGCGCGAATTCCATCTGCGAGTCACCCAGGATCAGGGTGGAAGTGCCCTCCGGCAACTTGAAGGAGGCCCGGTCCAACGAACGGCCGACACCCAAAATGATCGAGAGCAGGAGCAGGATGAACCCGAGCACGAAGACCGAAATACTGCCTATGAAGCGTGCGATAGCCATCAGAACTGGAAGTAGATGAATGCAGCTTCGCCCCCGTTCAGGCTGACCACGGCCAGCAGGAGCGAAGCGTAGATCACCCAACGCAGCGCACGAGGAACGCGATCGGTGAGATGGAGCCCGTGCTGGTGCTCGCGTTGGAACCATTCCACTACCACGAGGAAGAGCACGAACGGCCAGGGACCCGGCTCGATATGTCCCAGCGCGATGCCGTCCGAGAGCGCGAACATGCGCCCCAGGTAGGTCCAAGCCTCTTCGAGTGTTCCAGCACGGAAGAACACCCAGGCAATGCATGTGAGCGCGAATGTGAACAGGATGCGGACGGCATCGGACAAGGAGGGTGACCAACGGCCCGGCGCTACGGTGTCGATGTGCGAGCGGTTGTTACTGGAAAGCACGAGCGGAAGGAAGTATATCGCGTTCACGGCGCCCCAAACGACGAAGGTCCAGTTCGCGCCGTGCCAGAAGCCGCTGACCAGGAAGATGATCATCGTATTGCGCACCACGAAGCCCTTGTTGCCACGGCTGCCGCCCAGTGGTATGTACAGGTAATCCCGGAACCAGGTGCTAAGGCTGATGTGCCAGCGGCGCCAGAACTCGGCGATATCGCGCGAGAAATACGGATAGGCGAAGTTGCGCATGAGCTCGAAACCGAAGAGCCGCGCGCAGCCGATGGCGATGTCGCTGTAACCGCTGAAATCGCAATAGATCTGGAATGCGAAGAGGATGGCACCGAGGAACAAGGTGGTCCAAGGCAGGTGCATGTGATCGGCGAACGTGGCGTTCACATGGAGCGCGCATGTGTCGGCCACGACGACCTTCTTGAACAGCCCCCACAGCATTTGGCGAACACCATCGCGCGCCCAAGCCAGGTCGAAGGTCCTGCGCACTTCGAACTGCGGGATCATGTGCCGGGCACGCTCGATCGGTCCAGCCAGCATCTGTGGGAAGAAGCTGACGAAGGCGAAAAAAGTGATGGGGTCGTAGGTGGCCTTCAGCTGTTTCCGGTACACATCGATGGTGTAGCTCAAGCTCTGGAAGGTGTAGAAGCTGATGCCCACAGGCAGCACGAGCCCCAAGGTCTGCAGACCGAACGGCAGGCCCATGAAGGTGAAGGCATCGTGGAAGCTGTGGATGAAGAAATCGTAATACTTGAAGAACCCCAACAGGCCGAGGTTCGCGGCCAAACTGACCCCGAGGAGCTGCTTACGGGTGCGGATGCCCGGGCTGCGCTCCATGCCCATCGCCACGAGGTAGTCGGTGCCGCTGGTGAAGATCAGCAGGCCGAGGAAGCGCCAGTCCCACCACCCGTAGAATACGAACCCACTGGCGATCAGGAAGGCGTTCTGCGCACGCAACCGGCCGTTGAGCAGCCAGTAGAGCAGGAAGACGATCGGCAGGAAGACCGCGAAGTCGATCGAATTGAAGAGCATGCGTCCGCCTGTCTGGGAGCAGGGTTCTCAAGAAAGCCCGGCCCTTGTGCCGCCAAAGTAGCGAATGCCTTGCGCGTGATCCACCGCACGCTGACCGTGCCCCACTTCTTCAGAACTGGAAGTAGATGAAATCGGCCTCCTTGCCGCTCTTCCACAACACCAACTCCACGATCACCAGATAGGCCGCGTACCGCACCAAGGCGGGCCATTTCGTCAGGTCCAGTTGGAAGGCGTGCTCCTTGCTCCGCTGCATCCACTCCACAAGGACCAGTACGATGATGGGGACCATGATGCTCAGCGGTATCCACTTGGTGACGGCCGTATGCGGGGAATGGAGGATACCGGAAGCGATCGCGGCCGCATGGTCCAGCGACGTGGCGCGCAACAGACCGAAGGTCAATGACATCAGGACGAACATGGAAATGATGCGCCATGCCTGGCCGAACGTGGGTAACGTTGAGGTCAGGGAATATCCGGATGCCTTGTTGATGCCTTGGGAAAGTGCGAGCGGAATGAAATAGACGCTTTGCAGCACGCCGAAGAGGACATAGGTCCAGTTGGCACCATGCCAGATGCCTACGGCCAGGAAGGTCACCGAGATGGAGACCACCAACCCCGCTTTGCCCTTATCACGCAGGATGAACGAAAGCGGCGTGAAGACGTAGTCGATCATCCAGGTGGTGAGCGAGATGTGCCACTTGCGCCAGAAATCACTGATGTTGGTGCCGAAAAGCGGGTAGGCGAAATTCAGCATGAGGCGGATGCCCAGCAGTTTGGAGACACCCAGGGCGATGTTGGAATACCCGGAGAAATCGCAGTAGATCTGGATCAGGTAGAGCATGACCCCGAACAGCAAGGTGATGCTGCCGTGCTCGGTGTGGTTGTCGAAAACGGCATTCACATGTTCGTTCAGATCATCGGCGATCACCACTTTGGCGAACAGGCCCCAGAGCACCTGGCGCATCCCGTCCCCCATCAGCTGGGGATCGAGGACCCGTGTCACCGCGATCTGAGGGAGGAAGCGCTGGGCCCGCTCGATGGGCCCGGCCAGCATCTTCGGGAAGTAGAAGACATAGGTGAGAAAATGCAACGGATCCCTGCAGGGTCCGGTCTCCTCGTGCTGGACGTCGATCAGGTAACCGAGCATCTGGAACGTGTAGAAGCTGATGCCGAGCGGCAGCAGCACCACCAACGTGCCCGGCTCCAGCTCGAGGCCGAACGAATTCAACAACTGCACCACACCGGCCAGGAAGAAATTGAAATACTTGAAGTAGATCAACGTCCCGAGGTTGAGCACCACGCCGAGCCAGAACCAGCGGCTCCGACCTTTTCCTTCCGGCATTGCCGAAATGCGCGACCCCAGTCCGTAGTTCACCAGGGCGCTGACCAACAGCAGGACAAGGAACCGCAGGTCCGAAAGGCCATAGAATACCAGGCTTGCGGCCAGCAGGACGATGTTCTGGAACTTGGCGGAACGCGCAGCAATGGTCCAATACACCACCCAAACGGTGAGCATGAAGACCAGGAAGGCTCCCGAATTGAACAGCATCCGCTACGCTTAGGCGGCCGCGAACTTTGACTGGATCAACTCGATCAACGAGCCCATGTTCTTCAGCTTGTTGATCTCCTTCAGTTTGAACTTCACGTTGAACTCCTTCTCCAGGCCCGTGATGATGGACATGTGGGTGAGGGAGTCCCAGCCTTCCACATCCGCAGCAGTGAGATCATCGCGCATCTCGAAATTCGCGTGCCCGAGCACTGCGCTTACCGATCGTTGGATCCGGGGGACCAGTTCTTCTCGTTCCATGTTAGTTATCGATGACACGTTCCATCAGGACCTTTTCATGGAAGGGCATGAAGCGGATGGTGTCGGGGTTCTTGGAGGTGAAAGTATGCACGATCCGAAAACCGAGCCGTTGGTAGAGACCGATGGCAACGGGGTTGTCACTGAACGCTTGTACCTGGGCTTTCCGGACGCGTGGGAAACGTGCGAAGTGTGCAGCGATCAGTTTCGCTGCGAGTCCTTTTCCGCGTTCGTCCGGATGTGCATACACGTATTCGATCTGCACACTTCCCATTTCGCGATCGATCTGTATCCCCGAGATCACTTCTGCCCGTGTGCGCAATAAGGCAATGCTCTCCGGTGGGAAGGTGAACCCGATGAGGTTCGATTTCAGCAGACCGGATGGCATGTCGTCCTCCGACCCTTCCAGCCAACCCGCCACGGCGGCCACGGCCCGGCCCTCATGCTCGACGACGAGAAAGCTGCTGATGGAATACTCGCAGCCGTCCACTTCTTCCCTCAACATGGCGATGATGAGCGCGCGGACTTCCTCCTCCGTCAACCCGAACAACGTGGCCAGGCCGAGGCGTGGTGAATTGCTCTTCTCCGCAGCGATGATCGCTTCAGCGAGGAAGTCGACATCCGCGGTGGTCGCTGGCCGGATCGCGTGGTCCGTCATCACGCAGGGTTCGTGAACATGGCCTGCAACGCCTTGCGATCCGTCTTGCCATTGGTGTTCAAAGGGAACTCGGCGACGAAACGGGTACGCGTCGGGACCATGTATCCGGGAAGTTTGGAGCGCAGGTATTCGATCAAAGGCTTGACCTCGCCTTCCGGTCCTTCTATGGCCAATGCGACCTCGTTGTTCCCTGCATCGTTCATCACGGCCAATGCCACCGCGCTGGTCCGTACCAGGAAGGCCCGCGCATGGTGTTCGATCTCCGATAGTTCCACCCGGTAGCCCTGGATCTTCACTTGATGGTCCAAGCGGCCCAGGTACAAGGCGTCTCCCTGCGCGTCGATGGTGCAGAGATCCCCTGTGCGGTAGAACCGTTGTATCAGGCCCTCGTGTTCCATGAGGAAGATGGCTTGTGCGGTCCTCTCCGGATCGTTCCAATACCCCGGCGTCATCTGGCCACCACCGAGGCAGAGCTCTCCTTTCTCGCCCGGGGGAAGGATCTTGCGTTGTTCATCCACCACGACGATCGAAGAGCCGAACATGGCCTTGCCGATGGAAAGGACACCGTTGACCTGTTTGTTCGCACCAGCTGGATCGAAGACGTATTGCGTGCAGAAGATCGTGTGCTCCGTTGGTCCATAGACGTTCAGGATACGGGCGTTCGGGACGCAGCGGCTCCATTCGGTCGTGACATCCAGCGGGAGCGCCTCGCCGCAGAACAAACTGTGCTTCAGCGCCGGGCACTGGATCTCGTCGAAATAGGGGCGGAGGTAGTTGATGATGGAGGGCACCATCAACGCTAGCGTGATGCCTTGCTCCTCCAGAAGTTCAGCGATGTAGCCGTACTTGATCTCGTTCTTCGGGACCGTGTACACGCAGGCCCCGTGAAGCAATGGCACGAGGTAGGACATCACCGACAGGTCGAACGTGAGTTCGAACATCTGCAGGCACTTGTCCGTTGCGGTGACCGGAATGCCGAGCGCATCGAAGCCGGTGATGAAGGTGCCCAAGTTGCCGCGCGTGATCGGTACGCCCTTCGGTTCGCCGGTGCTTCCGGACGTGAAGAGCACGTAGGCGAGGTCGTCGTCCCGATGATCCGGGAAGGTCACGTCCAAGGGTACCTCGGGAAGCGCGTCCGTGCGGATGGCCTTGCAGGTGAGGAAACTGGTATTGTCGTCGGAACAAAGGGCATGCTTGATGCCTGCGCGTGCCGTGATCCGGGCGTTGCGGTCCACCGGAGCTTCGGGTGTCAAGGGCAGGTAGGCCCGGCCTTCGGCCCAGAGCGCAAGCAAGGCAGCGTAGGTGCCGAGATCATCGTTCGCAACGACCCCGACCAACTTTTCCTCGGAGGGGATGTTGGACTTGATCGTCGCGCGGATCTCCGAGATGCGGGCACCCAGTTCGGCGTAGGTATGGAACCGTCCGGCGATGCAGAAGGAGCGCCCCGTACTGTTCCGGGAAAGGGAAGCCTCGAGGGTGCGGAAAAGCCCGATGTTGCTCGTGGCCCCGTTGTTCGGTGGTGCGGTCATCCGTAGTGTGTCCATAGCCGTTTCTCCCGGATCGTGTGCCCCAGGGACCGCTCGATACGGAACGCGTCGGCCAGGGTTACGTTCACGCTGCGGATGACAGCCTCGACTCGGCCGTAAAACTATGGTCAACGGCCCCCGCGTGAACGACCGTCCCAGAGCGCTTTTCAACTACAACGCCAGTGCGCAGTTCACCGCTGCCTGTGCGTTGATATTGCCGTACCCTTTGCTACTGCTGGGCGCTGTGGCGAACTGGGCGGTGCTTTTGAGGCATTGGAGCACCTGCTCGCGCGTCGCAGCGGGCTTCGCGCCCCAGACCAAAGCAGCGATACCGGCCGCCGTTGCTGTGGCGGCGCTGCTTCCTCCGATGTAAGCGGGCGAATTCCCACTGGGCGCCAGGCTGAGCGAGTTGCGGGAACTGCTGGCGTCGCGCTCCATGCAGATCGTGAGGTCCACCTGGCTGCCGTCGTGGCAACTGCCACACTTGCTGCCGTTCTCCTTTACGCCGGTAACGGCAACACATTTGGCCAATGCCGCCGGGTACACCACACCCCACCAACTGGTCCAGCTGAAACTGGTGCCTGCGGCTGCCATGATCATCTTCCCATTCCCATAGGCATAGTTCACCCCGTCGGCAAGTACGCTGCTGCTGAACGGAGAACCGATGCTCATACTGATCACGCGCACGGCCGGGTTGTTCCCGAGCGTGATCAGTGCGTTCTTCACGCTGGTCTTTTCGCTGCTCAGGTCCAGCACGACATCTTCGCAGCCACGGATGAAGTGAAGGTTGCTTTTGTAAGCCACGCCTGTGGTCGCACCCAGCCCGTTGCGCGGTCCCACGGCGAGCCCTGACATGCTGGTCCCGTGCGTGCAACTGCTGGTGGCCGAGGAACCGAAGGTCCACCCGGTCGTGATCGTGCGGCCTACGTTGCTTTCCCCGTTGTTGAGATCGCTCCCGATCAGGGGTTGGGTGGCGCTGATCCCTGCATCGATCAGTCCGATCGTGATGCCTTGTCCTTGGGATTGTGCCCAAGCGGCCGGAATACCATGGTTGTTGAAGTTCCAGGGAAGTACGGCATTCGGGGTGATCGTCGTGCGATCGGCAGCGTTGACACTGGTGGTGGATCCTCCACAGCCGGAGGTCGAGCGCTCACCATCGGTCGCGGGCCAATAGTCCAATGGCTCCAGGTAGCGAACGTTCGTGAGATTGTACAGTGCGGTGAGCGCTTCCTTGTCCGTGATCCGCAAGGTGATGATCGGGAGGATGGGATCATCCTCCACGAGGATATCCTTCAACTCCACCGGAAGGGCCCGGTCCTTGTTCAGGGTCGCCAGCACAAGGTCGATCAAGGCGTCATGGACGGCCTGCCATGGCGGGGTCTGGATGTTGATGCGGTGCAGGTCGTCATCGATATTTCCGGCACCCGTGGGAGCATACCCGATGGCCAGCGCATGGTCGTTGTATTGGAGCGCACTCCAGAGCGTGCGAAGGTCCACCATGCTCCACTGGAAGTCGTTCCGTTGCTCCAGCAGCCCCACGACCACCCGGTCCAGGTGTTCTTGTGACAATGCCCCCTCCTGTGGAACAGCCACTGGATCAGGGCGTTTTGAAAGCACCTCGGTAGTGGTGGCCTCGGATACCGGGGAGAAATCCTCGCGTTTGCAGGCCGTGGTCAGGATGCAAAGGGAGAACAGGAGGGCGTTGCACTTGCGCATGGTGGATCGATTTTGGATCCACCGAAGCTAGTGGTCCATAGGATACAAGGGCACGGGTGCCCCACCTCTTTCGTTCGGCTACTTTTGCGCCCGCTATCCCGACCCCATAGTTCAATGGATAGAATAGGAGTTTCCTAAACTCTTGATCCAGGTTCGACTCCTGGTGGGGTCACTGAATTTCCGTCCGGCCCGGCCCCGGGGATCCCGGGTATCGGTCCCAAGATGCGCCAAGGCCCCGTCCGGGACCCTGCCACGGTCCAAGGGGCGGCAGCTGACGTATGTCAGTTCCGCCCAGGAAAGATGCCGTCAATTTCGCGCCATGGATGTGAAAGAGGTGACAACGGTCAGTTGCTACCACTGCGGAGACCCTTGTGCAGAAGAGCGCCGCGTTCATGACAACAAGGATTTCTGTTGCCAGGGGTGCGAGGTGGTGTACGACCTCCTGAACGAAAGCGGTCTGTGCGACTACTACACATTGGAGAAGCAGCCCGGTGTGAAACGGCGCAATACCGTGGACGAACAGCGCACCGAGCTCTTCGATCTGCCCGAAGTGCGGGAGCGCATCGTCGAGTTCAGCGAAGCCGGCATTTCCCGCGTCCGTTTCAACGTGCCCCAGATGCACTGCAGTTCGTGCATCTGGTTGCTGGAGAACCTCCACCGCATCGAACCGGCCATCCTACGGTCGCGCGTGTCCTTCACGGACAAGGAATTGGTGATCACCTTCCGTGAGGACCGCTACCCTTTGCCGCAGTTGGTGGAACTACTGCGCCGCATCGGTTATGGACCGCAATTGACCGCGGCCAGTGGAACGGAGAAGAAGAGCAGCGTGCCGCGCCTGATGTACATCCGCTTGGGTGTGGCCGGCTTCATCTTCGGCAACACCATGCTGTTCAGCTTCCCGGAGTACCTCGGTGCCGGGACAGAAGCCGGATTGAAGACCGGCCTGCAATGGCTCACCATTCTCTTCTCGCTTCCCGTGGTGTTCTTCCTCAGCACGGACTTCTTCAAGAGCGCCTGGGCGGGTATCCGGTCAAGGCAGGTGAACATCGATCAGCCCATCGCCTTGGGCATCGTTGCCCTGTGGACGCGCAGCTTGTGGGAGGTCCTCGCCGGTATAGGTCCGGGGTACTTCGATTCGCTCGCAGGCCTGCTCTTTTTCCTGTTGATCGGGCGTTGGTACCAAGCATACACTTACCGCGCCCTGCGTTTCGATCGGGCCTTGGAGGATTTCCTGCCTTTGGTGGTACTGCGCAGAACACCAACTTGCGAAGACCCCGTGCAAGTGGCCGCGTTGGAGATCGGCGACCACATCATCATCCGCGATCAGGAATTGGTCCCCGTGGATGCCATCCTGCGCGCAGGCACGGCGCATATCGACAATAGCTTCATCACCGGCGAACCCCTCGCTGTGCGGAAGAACATAGGCGAGAGCATCAAGGCTGGTGGCCGCCAACGGGGCGGGACCATTGAACTGGAAGTGGTCCGCACCTTCGCCGATAGCCGCCTGAAACGGCTTTGGGCCGAGCAATCCAGCACACATCAACGGCCCGCCATGCCGCGCATGATCGATAGCGTAGCGCGGCGGTTCACCATGGCTGTGCTGCTCATCTCCCTCGGCTCCGCCCTCTATTGGTGGGGCAAGGACAGCACGCAAGTGTGGCCCGTGGTGACCGCCGTGCTGATCGTCGCCTGCCCTTGCGCGCTGGCCTTGAGCATGCCCTTCGCCTACGGGCACACCATACGGCTGATGGGCAAGAAGGGGCTCTTCCTCCGTGATGCCGAGGTGGTGGAGCGCATGGCCCATGTGGACACCGTGATATTCGACAAGACCGGCACGCTGACGGCGCGCGAGGCACACCAGGTCGAATGGACGGGTATGGCGCTGAACGAAGAAGAACGCAGCATCATCCACAGCCTGGCGCGAACAAGCATGCACCCGCTCAGCGCGGTACTGGTGCAGCAGTTGGCCAAGAGAAGCCGATCGGACCACGACGTCCTCAATGTTGTCGAAACCGTCGGTAAAGGCGTTTCCGGTTCTGTGGATGCGCTACCGGTCCGCATTGGATCGGCGGCGTTCTGTGGCAGTGAGGAACAGCCACGTAACAGCGGTGAGGCGCATGTCCACATCGCATTGGGCGGCATCCATCGCGGCTATTTCAAGATCCGGAAACGTGCACGCCCAGGCATGGTACACGCTGTTTCCAATTTGCAGCAGACCATGCGCACGGGGCTGCTCACCGGTGATCGGACCGTGGATGCTGAGTTGACAGCCGTGTTCGTCCCGGAGAACATCCGTACGCAGTGCAGCCCTGCGGACAAATCCAACGCGGTCCATGCCGAGCAGCTGAAAGGGCACCGTGTGCTGATGGTGGGCGATGGCCTGAATGATGCCGGAGCCTTGGCGCAAAGCGATGTCGGTGTCACGGTCACCGAAACCAGCGCCGCGCTCACCCCCGCCAGCGATGCGATCTTGGATGCCCACGCCGTGGCCCAACTTCCCCACTTCCTCCACATGGCCCGCCGTGCGCGCCGCATCGTCATGGCGAGCTTGGGCATTTCACTATGCTACAACGTCACCGGCGTATCGTTCGCTGTAAGCGGTCACCTCACCCCGTTGATCGCCGCGATCCTGATGCCACTGAGCTCGGTTACCGTTGTGGGGTTTGTGACGCTGGCTGTTGGGCTTGCATCACGGCAGCGTAAGCCTGAGGCGTGATCGTGCACGACCGGACCACATTCACGGGTCTACCGGATCTGCGCTCGCGCTGATCCTGCGGATGTTCCTCGGCGATCGTACACTTCACGTTGGTGACCACCACCATGGCGACTCCGGCATGGAAGCAGCTCTTTCCAGGGCTTTGCTGCAGGCGACCACCAATTCGTCCTTCTTCCCGTCCTTGTAAAACAGGTCATTGTCGGTCAGTCCGGTGTATTCCTGCTTCAGCTTTCCCTTCCGTTCGTTCCAGTGACTTCGATCTGAAGTTCATACCGTTCCTGGGGGCGTGTATTTGAGCCTATCCGACCCACGCATCATGCTACGACGGTACGGCACCGCCACACCGGGCATTCCGGTCCATATGGGACCGCTGATATCGGCAAGGTCGTAGCCCCAAAGTGGGGCCGTATCCACATACCCCCAAGGGTCACTCCCCGAACAACTGTTCCAATTGGCCCAGCCGGACGAGTTCCGCCTTGTTGTTGCCTGCGAATGAACCGGCGATGGCCGCTGCGGTCTCGTATATCATGCGGCGCAGGGATGGATCGAACTGTGCCTTGTTCTGGCGGAAGTAGTCGGCGAAGCGGTCAAAGGCCACATCCGCGTCCATGCCTTCGTCCAGTGCATAGTCGAAGCTGATGTCGATGTAGTGGGCGGCATCAGTGCCGAGGTCGTCGCGGCTGGGCTCCATGGGCAGCCATTGGTCCTTGACCAATTGTTTCAACTTCTCCATCTCGGCATGGCTCACCTTGCCATCGCTTGCGGCAACGCTGTAGAATAGAAATCCTAGGTCTGCGTAGAGGTCTTCGTACGTCGAGGTCATGGGCATCGTGTTGTGCAACCGAAACTACGCCCCCCCCCGACAGTGTACCATGACCGTTGTCAGCTGCGCTGCCCAATGCCAACGCGCAGGAAGCGGGCTTGTGCACCACCGCTATTCCTTCACGATCACCGCGCGACCCACTTTCGTTCCTGCTCGTAGGATAAGGACGTAGGGTCCAGCTGGTAACATACCCAGGTCCACTACGCCTGTTGTAGCTGGCCACACCTGCTGGGCCAGCACTGTTCGGCCGGTCCCGTCGCAGACCATGAACTGGTCCGCTGCGAATGGCGCATGGTACGCTACGGTGGACGTCGTCGGCGACGGGAACACGCGCAGCGCGTTGGTCTCCGCTCCTTCAACCATGGCCGTATTCGGGTCTGTTACGATGTACTGTAACATCATCATGTTGTCCTCGTGCAGCAGGTTGTGGCAGTGGTACATGAACGGCCATCCGTTGGTGGGTTCGTCGAACTTCATCAACAGCGTCACTCGCTCGGCCATATCGATCAGCACCACGTCCTTTGGGCCTTGCTCCCATGGGTGTGGCGGCTGGCCGTCGCGGTCCAGGATCCAGAAGGAACCGCCATGGATGTGGAACGGGTGCGCAATGTCGGAGCCGTTCAGCACCACCCATTTCTCGGTTGCCCCGAGCATGACGGTATCGTTCACCACGTCCATATCGAACATGAGCCCGTTGATGGTGAACATGCCCATGCCCACCATGCCGTTACCCGAGAAGGCCTTGTTACGCGTTCGGCTCACATCGGCCAGCACCGGAGGGTCCATGTTCACCAGGGTCGCTGGTACGGCGGTGATCGGATCGGGTGTGGCCGCCCCAACGCGGATGCGCAGCACTGGAAAATCGATCCCGCTGAGGGCACTACTTTCCCACAGGATGTAGGAACTGCCAGGCATGCTTGGGTTGAGTTCGGTGGCCAAGCCCATCAACATCAGGCTATCTCCCTCCATACCGCTGAGGTCCACCAGGATCTCCGACCGCTCCCCGTTCGCCAGGCGAAGACGGTCTGTGGCGATGGGAGCATCGAGCAAGCCTCCGTCGTTGGCGATGATCGAGAACGCATGGTCATCGTCGAAACCGAACTGGTAGATGCGGGCGTTGGAACCGTTGAGCACACGCAACCGGACCACCTGGGCGGGCAGGTCCACAAAGGGGCGCGGTGTGCCATTCACCAGAACGGAGTCACCGAAAGGACCGAAAACGAAGTCGCCGTTCGCGAAAAAGCGACGGTCTTGCACCACCACCGGAATGTCGTCCACGCCATAGGTGCGGGGCAGGTGAAGTGCGGCTTCGGCTTCATCCTGCACGATGATCATTCCTGCGAGCCCCATGTTCACCTGCTCCGCGGTCATCTCGTGCGGATGCGGGTGGTACCAGAAGGTGCCTGCCGGGTTCTTCACCGCATACTTCACATCCCATGTATCGCCGGGCATCACCATGCGTTGCGGGCCGCCATCCATTTCGCCCGGCACTTGCAATCCATGCCAATGCATGCTGGTATGGTCAGGGAGTTGGTTGATCACGCGCAAGCGTGCCGTATCGCCATGATGGAAGATGAGCGTAGGCCCGAGGAACTCACCATTTACGCCATAGGTGTTCGTGGTAATTCCGGGGTAGAACTGGTGCGTGTGGTCATCGACCACCAGATCGAACGTATCCTCGTCCAGTGCGGGTGGTATGGCCAGCGGGGTGGTGAACTGTGCGTTGGATGCCAATGCATGCAGCGAGGCGAAGAGCAGTGGGAGCGATCTCATCTTTGAGGAAATACGATCAGGCTGCAACCTAGCGTCGTTGTGGACGTGGGCGGCTGACCGTTGTCAGTGTCACTGCGCCACGTTCGCACTAACCTTGATGGGAGGGAGGACCAAATTCCTGAGCATATCATGACCACCAAGAGAACCACCAAGACCGGTCCGGGAAAAGGCATCGGGCGCAGCGCGATCACCGGCCGCTTCATGAGCGTATCCGCCGCCAAGGCCCACAAGAAGACCGCCATTGTCGAAGGCACGCGGAAGAGGACTGGCAAGTAGACCACAGATCTTGACCATCGCAAGGACCATGACCATGAAACACCTCGTACTCGCACTGTTCTGTCTATTCGTGACCTTCCGCTCCATTGCACAGGAAGAACCGGCCGGACAAACACTCAATGCCATTGTCACCGTGCAAGTGAGCGGCATGGACGAAGCTCTTTGGACGAAGATCAGTGCTCGAGTGGCGAAGGAACCCCACGCCAACGTGGAGTATTCCTGCACCACCACCGGCATCATCGTGGTACGCTTGCAGAAGTTGAACGTCACAGAAAAAGCCGACGTGATGACCATCGTCAAACGCATGTTACATGAAGCCGGCGTGAAAGGCCAGATAGACTTCCTTGACGTGCATGTGGCGCCGGGTGTTGGAGATCGGTGCTAGGTATCGCGCCGGAGCATTGCAACAGGCGTTGCGCGCGACTCCAGGGTCATGTCCTGTTTTCTACACGGAGCCATGTTCGACAAGTTGGAATTGACCTGACCATGGTCATGTATGCACGCAACCTTGGTATGTAGGTTCGTGGAGCTACCATTCCATGGCACACATCCTGATCCCCACCGACTTCAGCGACGGTTCGTTGAACGCCTGCGCCTATGCGCTGGACCTTTATGGAGGTGCCCTCAACACCTATACGTTGCTGCACTCCTACATGGATCCACTGCCCGGCTATGCGGCCATGGTGGACATGACCAGCGCGCTCTATGCCTCGTCCGTGGAAGGGCTTGCCGAATTCACCACGCGGTTCAGGGCCTTGCGCAACGGCGCTGATGCGCTGGTGACCACCGAGGTGGTCTACGGTCCGTTGGCCACCGCCCTGCCCGGGGTGTGCAAACAACGGGACATCGACATTATCGTGATGGGCACGCAAGGTGCCACTGTGGGTGGCACATTGTTCGGCAGCAACGCAGCCGATGTGGCCAAGACCAGCAAGATACCGGTGCTGATCGTTCCCAAGGATGCCAAATTCGCGGGTCTGCGGCACATCCTGTTGGCCGATGACCATGTACGTGTGGAGCCCTTCGCCATGCGCCTGCTGGTGACCCTCGCGAACGAACATGGCGCCGACATCACCATCGCCCATGTATTGCGCAACCCCGCCGAAGAACCAGACCCGCAGGTGCTGGCCGACTACGACGAGATCTTCTTACGCGTGCCGCACACATACGCTGATGCGCCAGGTGGCGATGTGGCACAAGCTCTTGCCCAGACGGCCGATCGGGACGCCATGGACCTGGTGGCCGTGCTGCACCGCCACACCGGTTTCTTGGATGGCCTGTTCCACGGCAGCGTTGCCAAGCGATTGGCCCTGCAAACGCGGATCCCGCTGCTGGTGTTGGAACACTAGGGCAGGGCGCCGTCGTTTCGCCATCATCGACAATGTGCGCCCATTGCGTGGAACCTTCGGTCGAACGGAACATGTCACCTCGTGCATAGCTCGACGCTATGTGTAAACCTTGGTTACACACATCTTGACCCGTGTTGAGTAACGTAAGGCTACCGATCAAAATGCCCGTTGCACCTAGCCCCAAGGAACCGCGGCTACCCGACGGCACCTATTATGTTGGTCAGGCTTGAAGATGATCCGCACGCGGCCGCACAGGTCGCATGGATCGGATCCCGGCCATTTGGAACTATCCCCGGACCGTTCGAGGAACCTGGCTTGCGGCCTTTACCCTTAGAGGAACTGCGACGGGTGTGGAGTTCCGGGGCTTCCGGCGGACGTTGCACTGGTGGTATCGATCCATTGCATCAACACGCACTGGTGGTAAGTATGAGCAACGATCACGACCTACCTGGACTTCCGAGGGATCCATGATGACCGCCAGGATGACGCCCGGTCAAGGTGTGGCGCATGCTCTTGCTAGCGCTTCAAGACCGCGCCTCCTTCCTTCAGATCATCCACGAGATCTTGCACGCTTGTGCTTTCCAACATGCGGCGGAGTTGTTCACGGATCTGGAGGAAATGGTCGTGCAGCGGGCAGGGCTTGCGGGCGTCGCACTGTGGCAGGCCGAGGGCGCAGCCCTTGTAAACGTCATCGCCATCGATGGTGGCCACGATGTGGCTGAGGTTCACTTTGCGTGCGAGGGCGGGTGTGATGGAGAAGCCACCGCCGGGCCCTTTGGTGGAGGTCACCAAGTTGGCGTGCACCAGTTGCTGTAAAACTTTCGCGGTGAATGCCTCGGGAAGATCGGTCTTCTTGGCGATCTCGCCCAGCCGCATGCTCTTGCCCTCTACCCCACACGCAGCGATACACACCGAAGCCCGGATCGCATACTCACACGCCTTGGAAAACATACCGCAAAGAAAACACCTGGGACACCTCACCTTCTGACCTCTGTCAGCAGTGGCAGTTGCCCCTCTTCCCTGGAGGCCCGACCTTCATGGATACACCAAGGACCCCCCACTCGGACAACTGCATCCACACGCCACGCCCATCCGCTTTCACATGCGTCCATCTGCGTCATTCGCGGATGCATGCTGCGGCGAAGCCGCCCGCCCCATGTATACCAACAACAGCACAACGCCCACCGGAATAGGTACCGAAGTGAGCAACTGGATCCAATGGTACCCCGGGATCATGCCTTGGCCAGCCCAGAACAGTGTGCCTTGCAAGAAGAGCGCTGCTTCGCTGAGCAGCACGCCGCCGGTGAAGAGCGAAAGGCCGATGCGCACGAGGAGGTTGGTCGAGCCGAACCAACCGCGCAGCAGGGCCATGGCAAAGAGCATCATGCTGATGGCGCCCAGCATGTTCAGGTGGATGAAGCCGATGACGTAGTTCCGTATCGTGAGGGCAATAACGGCGACCGGCGGCACGGCCACCACTGTCTGGATAAGCACCTTGAGGGCCATGAAGATGAGGGCGTAGGTGACGCAGCGCCAGGCCCAGAGCGGCGCTTTCGCGAATAGCATCCGCTGGGTGTGACGTATGGCCTTTGCAGTGCGCCAGCCGGCCCAGAGTTGAAGCAGGACGCCGAGCGAGTTGATGGCGATAATGGGCCAGTGGCGTTCGCTCCATGCGATAGCGAGGGCGAAGGTGAGCACGGCGCTGACCAGCCAGAGGCGGATGGTGAAGGGATCGAGTAACTGGGGTGCGCCGTGTGTTTCGGCCCAGCGGGTCCATAGGGCGAGGGCGGCGAACCAGAACCACCCGTTGAATTGGAAGTGCAGGAAGAACTGGATGCTCCAGTAGTACAGCTCCGACCCGAACAACCCGCTGGTGAGGATGGGTGCCATGGCCCAAACACCCACCGTGGATAGCACCTGCATACCGATGGCGATGCGCAACAAGCGACGGCTGCCGGCGGGTGCCCAGCGGCTCGTGCCTTTCCAGGCGAACGCGGCGAGCCCGTACGACACGAGCAAATGCAACGTGGTGAAGGCTATGGACACCACACCGTAGCCCTGCACGGGAAAGCTGAGGAGCATGCCCACCACGGCTACTTGGGCCCAAAAGAACAAGGTGCGGTGACGTCGTTGTGCGGCATCACGGTCCGCATCTTCCAGCAGGAACACCATCAGCGCGAGGAAGATCCAGCCGAGCATGGCCACATGGGAATGGGCCTGTTGTAGGGGCTTGAAATTGACGTAGGGGATCTCGACGATGTAGATACTGCGCAGCACGCATCCGATGATCGCGGCGATGGCGAGGTTGAGCAGGGCGATGGCGAACCAGCGTCGCAGACCGTGTGGCGTACTAGCGATCATGGAACACGATTTCTGTGAGGGACTTGGCGGATATCACTGGTGAAGATGACAAACGTCATATACCGGACAGATCTATCCGATGATTTTTGTCACGCTCCAGCGAAAAGACTTCAGCAACGAACACCTCTCCACCTCCCATAGCACCAACGAACACCTATCCCATGAGAAAGACGATCGGAACAACCCTGCGAATGATGACCGGCGCAGCGCTACTGACCTTGGCGGCTTGCGGCGGAGGCGGCACAGCGCCATCCGGCCCTCCGGGTGCTGCAGAAACCCCGGCCACACCGGACGAAGGCAACACGCCGAACGTGGCGTTGTATACCGATGCCGATCTGAAGCTGGGGGAGATCGACCCGGTGATGACGGAAAAGGGAAAGACCACCTACGACGTGAAGTGCCAGGCGTGCCACAGCACGGGCGAGAACCGGATCGTGGGGCCGGGATGGAAAGGCTTGACCACCAAGCGCAAGCCGGAGTGGATCATGAACATGATCATGAACATCGATGTGATGCTCGCCGAGGATCCCGAAGCCCAGAAACTGCTTGAAGAATGTCTGGTGCGCATGCCCAACCAGAACCTCTCGAAGGACGAAGCCCGGGAGGTGCTCGAATTCATGCGCACCCTTTGAACCGAAAACCACAACCAGATACCATGAAACGTCCAATGATGTCGATGGCGGTACTGCTCGCGGGAGCGGGAAGCCTGTTCCTGCTCTTCAATGCCATGCAGGGTTGCCGGCCCCAGACGGCCCAGGCCGTAGTGCAGGGTGATGCGGCAGCCAAGGTCTACGTGAAACCCGGCGCCTACGATGAGTTCTACAACTTCGTGAGCGGCGGATTCAGCGGCCAATTGAGCGTCTATGGGCTGCCCAGCGGCCGCCTCCTGCGCGACATCCCCGTGTTCAGCGAGGATCCACAGAGCGGCTATGGGTTCAGCGAGGAGACCAAGCCCCTGCTGATGACCAGTCACGGCTACATCCCGTGGGATGACAGCCACCACCCGCAGCTCTCGCTCACCGATGCGCAGAGCGACGGTCGCTGGTGCTTCATCAACGGCAACAACACGCCGCGCATCGCACTGGTGGATCTGGGCACCTTCCGCACCAAGAGCACGATCGAGATCCCCAATTGCGCCGGCAACCACAGTTCCCCGTTCTGCACGCCGAACACCGAATACGTGGTGGCTGGAACGCGCTTCTCGATCCCTATGGGCACCGATGCCGAACGCGATGTGCCCATCGAGAGCTACCGTGAGAATTTCAAGGGCACGGTGAGCTTCATCCACCCGGAACCGGAGACCGGCAAAATGTCGATCGCCTTCCAGATCATCACCCCGGGCATGAACTTCGACCTGGCACGCACCGGCAAGGGCGTGAGCGACGGGTGGTTCTTCTTCAGCTGCTACAACAGCGAACAGGCCTACAGCCTGCTGGAAGTGAACGCCAGCCAGCGTGACAAGGACTTCATCATGGCCGTGAACTGGAAGAAGGCCGAGCAATACGCCAAGGAGGGCAAGGGCCGCAAAGTGCCCGTGAAGTACTACAGCAACTGGTACAGCGACGAGACCCACACCGCAACGAGCACCGTGATGGACGAAGTCGTGCAGCTCGATCCGCGCGAACTGAAGGACCTCATCTACTTCATGCCCTGCCCGAAGAGCCCGCACGGCTGTGACGTGAACCCCACCGGCCAGTACATCGTGGGCAGCGGCAAGCTCGCAGCGTTGATCCCCGTCTTCGACTTCAACAAGATCCAGGCGGCCATCGCAGCCAACGACCTCGACGGTGATTTCATGGGCATCCCCGTGCTGAAGTATGAAAGCGTGATCAAGGGTGAGGTGAAGAAGCCCGGCCTGGGCCCCCTGCACACCGAGTTCGATGCGAACGGTTTCGCGTACACGAGCTTCTTCGTGAGCAGCGAGATCGTGAAGTGGAGCCTCGAGACGTTGGAGCCCGTGGACCGCGTGCCCACCTACTACAGCATCGGCCACCTCTGCGTACCTGGTGGAGACACCAAGCAGCCTTACGGCAAATACGTGATCGCCTACAACAAGATCACCAAGGACCGCTACCTGCCCACCGGACCTGAGCTGAACCAGAGCGCCCAACTCTACAGCATCGACGGCGACAAGATGGAGCTGCTGCTGGACTTCCCCACCGTGGGCGAGCCGCACTACGCACAAGCCATCCCGGCCGACAAGGTGACCTCCCGCGAAGTGAAGTTCTTCGACATCAACAAGAACAGTCACCCTTACGTGGCGAAAGGAGAGAAGGAGACCAAGATCGAGCGCAAGGGCAAGGAGGTGCACGTATGGATGACCAGCATCCGCTCACACTTCACCCCGGACAACATCGAGGGGATCAAGATCGGCGATGAGGTGTACTTCCACGTCACCAACCTGGAACAGGATTGGGACGTGCCACACGGCTTCGCGATCAAAGGCGCGGCCAATGCCGAACTGCTGATCATGCCCGGAGAGACGCAGACCCTGAAGTGGGTGCCGCACGAAGTGGGCGTGACCCCGATGTATTGCACCGACTTCTGCAGCGCGCTGCACCAGGAG
>DEQO01000120.1 GCA_002360495.1 Flavobacteriales bacterium UBA3364 | reverse complement strand
CCCAACGCTTCGATGACGCCAAGGCCCTCTTCGACAACGGGGACCGGCAAGCGTGCATCAGCACCATAGACAGCGCGCTTGGCAATTGCGACATGGACCGTGACCTGAAGGGGCGCCTCCTCTTCTTGAAGGCCCTAGCTGAAGCCGGTGAGGATTCGCTGGACTTGATGCGGGCGGACCTGGAGCGGCTCTTCCGTACCGATAGGCATTACGTGATCAAGGCCTACGACCCGTTGATGAAGGGCAAGCCCGGTGAAGCGGACCTTTTCGGAGCCTGGGAGGTGTTGCAAAGAGCGCTTCGAAAGGACCTTGGCAGGTGGCGGCTGGGTGGTCATGCATCGCTGCTTCGTACCATACCACGCGTAACCACCGAGCGCACTGTATATGCTGGAGATGATCCATTGGACCATACCGCGCCTTTCGGATGGGAAGTGGGCGGTGACATGGAATGGGAGATGATCCCTGACCTGGCCATACGGGGCTCCGCCGCTTACGGGAACGTAGGATACAATGCGAACAACAGTACCATCGATTACCAAGAGCGGATCGCGTTGATGCCCTTCTTGGTCGGTGTGAAGAAACAGGTGCAACTGAAGAAGAGCCCTTACGTACCGTTCGCAACGCTCGGCCTTGGTGCCGCTTGGCTGATGGCTGCGGATGCCGAGATCTCGCGAGAAGAAGATCAGGATACCCGGTACCTGAGATCGCTCGCCACGGACCGTCTTGCCGAACGGGAACAGCAACAATACTGGGGTGAGGCATCCATCGGTATGTCGCGCAAGCTGGGGAGTACCGTGTTCTCCATGGAGGTCGCCTATCAACGATCCCTTACGGCATTGAACAGTGATGAAGGACCATACACCAACAGTGATCTCCTGGCCGGCTACTATTACGTTGACAACGAGACCTTTCTCGACGCAGTGCTGCTGAAGGTCTCCGTGCTCTATATCGCAGCCTATCACCGCCAGAACCGGATCTACCCGTGAAAGCAGACCGCATACTGCTGATCCTGGCCATGGTCCTTGCCATCGGCTGTAAAAAGGAAGAGCCTATCGGTACTCCCACGATCAAGTCCTTCCGGTCCTATGACATGAACCCCTTCCAGGTGAAGGAGACTCCACAAGGTGGGTATGTTCTGCAGTGTATCGAAGGGAGCATTGCGATAAACGCTCAGCCTCGAGCAAGCTTCGCACAGTTCCTTGATGCTGCTGGTGAACCCATCAGCCGCATCGATCACCGCAACCTGCCTGACACTATTGAAGACAAGGTTTTCGAGTGGGAAGATCGGTGGATCACGGATATCGTACCACTGGCCGATGGGCACAACATGCTGATCGGGATCGGGGTCGAGAATGCAGGACCGCTCGGAGGGAGCATGTACCTCCTGGTCTATGAAGTCGATGCGAACGGGAACGAACTGGGATCACCGATGTATCGCTTGCTCTCTACGGATGCGGGAGTGGTGTATGACGGCAGTTCGACACGCGACCCAACCCCAATAACCCGGGCTTATGGGACAACCCTCGAAAACGGTGACCTGGCTGTGGCCGCAACGGTACATCCAACTACTCCGGTCGGCATTGCGAATCTCGTTGTCCTTCGCATTCCCGGACCTGGGTCTTCGTTGGAGGATGCAAGCCTCACTCTCGAGGTGCCCGATGAACCGGGCTTCGCACTATGGTCTTTCGTGCCTTTCAGTGAGGTCGATCATATGCTTCTGGTCTCCGAGGGCTTCGGAGGGCACCTGGTCTTCCGCGAATTGGATATGAGCGGTCAGGAGATCCAGCTCGTTTCGGGATCCACGCTGGGATCCGATGGTCAGCTTTGGCCCTTCTTTGTGGCGGGATCGAACGGTCTTATCTCGGTCGGAGGAAGCACATTGCCCATTGGGTCCGGTGGGCACGGCGGTACTTTCATGACCACGGCAGCCTCCTTGAGCGAGGCGGATCTCAGCGCTGGGTTCCACACCTACACCGGATCGAGCGCCGGCAATACGAACACCCAATGCTATGCGGGAACGTGGTGGAACAATGGCCTGGCCATGACCACAAGTACCTACTCCGCCGACCTGCGGGAACCGTATTATAGGCACGACACGAAATGCGACCTTGGGCTGATGTTGGTAGCTCCCGGGACCGGTGCCGTGATCCTGGAACGGACCATTCTGGCCGGCCAAGGACTGCGAGGTCTTGGGTTGTTCAATACGGGTGGTCGTCTAATCTGCATCGGGGCGCGCAATGCATACAATAACCTGAGCGTGCCTCATGCGTTCTTCATGGAATTTAACGATCCCCGCCTAAGTACCAACGACCAGTAGTCGCCCATGCTTTGCCAGATCGACCATGGCGATCCCCACGCCCCGATGGACGGAACGGCGCCGGCCTATCGGTCGCCCTCGTTTGTTCCGTTTCGCAGATCCATGGGGATCGTACGGGAATTCGGCGTAGTGGCGTCGTTCGTGTTGGTCCTATGCGGTTGCCGAAAGGCCGAACCGTTGGCGAGCAGTACGATGCAGCGTATCGTCACTTACGACTTCAACACCTACAACGCTGAATTGCTCCCATCCGGCGGCTATGTGCTGCAATGCATGGATCGACAGGATGGACGATTGAGCTTCGCCCAATTCCTAACCAGTAATGGAGAAATGGCAGGCCGGATCCAATATTCCATGCTGCCGCGAACGATCGATGGAACAACCTTCACAGAAGGAAGTATCCTCATTCGCGATCTTGTACCATTGGCCAACGGGAACTACTCCATTCTTGGCGCGGGTCTGGATACCATGGAGAATGGAACGGTCGCATTGCATCTCCTCGTGTACACAGTGGACCGTAACGGCAACCAGATGGCCGAACCTTTGCGGCGGCCGGTGAACACGATCTCGAGTGTCCAATACGCAAGGTCGTTCACGGACGACACCGTCGCGATCGTGAAGCCACATATCCTGGGCGTAGAACTGGCCAACAATGACATCGCCGCAGCAGTTGTCTTCAGGATGTCTGATGCCCCGAATGACAGCATCGTGCTGTTCAGGATCCCATTCGGTATTTCCGGAGCACCTGCATCAAGGATTGCTTTCGGTCCGCAGACCGGGAACCTGGAGGGGGGCCAGGACCGACTGTGGGAATTCCAGTCCCATGGAACCCAGAGCGAACACCTTCTGCTCCTGAGCGGAAGGAACGACCCGGTGCTCACGGAATTCGATTTCGGCTCCAGCGCCATTACATCCGTTGCAAGCGGCAGACTGTTCGGTGGCAACCGCATGATATCCCACTTCCTTGCACAGGAAGGAGACGACATACTGGCCGGCGGCATCTACTACCGCCCCACCGCAACGGGAAGTGATGCTTGTCCTTTCTTTTCCGCAATTACCGACGTTGCCACGTTGGGAGATCCGGACCAATACTTTTTCCTGGACACGTTGGGACCCTTGGACTCACCCATCCAATGCTTCGACGGGACTTGGTGGAGCGGGAATGTCGCCTTGGTAACGAACACTTACCGTCCACAAGCCGCCACCTTCACAGTGGACCTTTTCGACTACTTCAATGACACCGAGAACGATCTTGGCCTGCTGCTGGTATCGCCTGCCGATGGCCGGATCCTTAAGCAGACAACCATTGTAAGCGGTCGCGGGATGCGCGCCACCAACCTCTTCAATGCCGATGGCCGATTGATCTGTATCGGCGTGCAGAACGCGTTCTACAATAGCGAGGCCAAGCGTACCTTCTTCCTCGAATTGAAGGATCCCGGACAATAGTCCGATACACCGCCGATCCTTATCTTGGACACCATGCCTACCACCACCACTTCGGGACCTGGAGCACTCAGTAGGGCATCACGCACCATTTTCACGGCCTTGTCATTGTTCCTTGGTGCCGCTGGACAGGCCCAAACCAACTGCTCCCAACGCTACGATGATGCCAAGGCGCTGTATGATAGCGGCGATCGTGCGGCATGCATTGCCAGCATCGTCCAGGCACTGGACAGTTGCGCGAACGATCGTGAACAGGCAAGCCGACTGCTTTTCCTGAAAGCGCTGGCGGAGGCAGGCCAGGACTCGCTGGACCGCATGCGGAGCGACCTGGAGCAACTGTTCCGCACCGATCGGGCATATGTGGTCCGTGCGTACGATCCGTTGATGAAAGGCAAGGCCGGGGAAGCCGATCTGTACGGGGCTTGGGAGATCCTGCAAGGCAGCTTGCTCAAGGACCATGGCCGTTTGCGGGCCGGGATCCAGTTCGGTGCACGCAACCCGCTCATCGCCGTGGAAGGCGATCGTAAGGTGTTCGAAACGGATGAAGCCTATCGGTATGGTACCGAGATCGGTTTCGACGCCGGGATCCTCCTGGAGTATGACGTCGCTCACAACATCGCCCTCCGCGCCTCCGCGAGTTACAGCCAGCAGGGTTGGACCGCGCGTAACAACGCGATCCGGTATGATGAGACCTTGACCTCCGTCCCGATCTTCCTTGGTGTGAAGAAGATGTTCTGGCTCGGGGAGCGGTCCACCTGGGTCCCCTACTTCGTGCTGGGTGCCACCTATGCCCCGATCATCGAAGCGAAGGCGAACATCGAACGGTCCGGCGATGGGGTCCGCTTCCTTGCACCCAAAACGTTGGATCGCACAGCGGAACGGGAAACCTCGCAGATCCTCGGGTCCGGTGCCGTGGGCGTTTCCTACAAAGTGGGCCACACCGTGCTCTTCGCCGAAGCACAATACGACCATGCGTTCAATGCCCTCATGCCTGACAGCCCTACCTATAGCGAGACCGAACTCCTGATGCGCTACTACTACGTGGACAACAAGGTGACCATGTCGAGCATCATCGGGCGTGTGGGCCTTCTGTACGTGGTGAAGTACCACCGCAAGAACCGTATCCATCGATGAAAAAGGCACCATTCCATATCGGGATCGCTTGCCTCTTGGTGGGTATGGCCTCCTGCAAGAAGGACACCGAAGCACCCGAAGCACCTCCGGTCTCGGACCTGCGCACTTATGACATGGTGCCCATCACGGTCGAGCGGATCCCGTCGGGCTATCTGCTCGAATGCAAGCGTGCACTGAGCGACCCACAAGCGGCCTACGCGCAATTGCTGGATACGGACGGTGATCCCGTTTCGCGCATCGACTTCAACAACCTCGGCACCACGATCGAGAACATCACCTTCGATCGCCAGGACATCGTCATCACCGATGTGCTACCGTGGGGCGATGGAACCTACCTGCTCTGCGGCTTCGGGATCGAGACGCAGCGCGATGACCGCTTGCACGCCGTCGTCTATCGAGTGGATGAACGCGGCACGGAACGGTCGGCCCCGATCCGGCGCTTCATCGGCCCCGGTGCCGAACTGGTGCGCAACAATGACCTCAACGAACTGTACCGCACACGCGTATTGGCCGTGAAGAACGGTGCCGGGGACCTTGTGCTCGCCGCGCGCTACGAGACCTCGGCATCGGCCTTGATCCGCCTCCTTCGTGTCCCGATGGGGACGACGAACACACCGGTCTGGATCGATATTCCGCTGACCAGCAACAGCCACCGTTTGCAATACTTGGGCCTGCGCACTTCTTCCAACGACATCATGCTTGGTCGGGATGTGGCCGGATCCGGCGATCCACAGGTGCTTGAGATCAGTACATGGACCTTCTCTGAAAATGGGGCCACCGCTGGTCCGGTGGGTATCGTGGATCGTCGCGAGGCCACGGCGACGGCGATCGAAGAAGCGGGTGGCCAGTTGCGGATCACCGGCACTTACGACAGCGGGTTCGATGAACCCAGGACCTTCCATGCTTCGGGTGCCACCGCTGCTGAGCTCACAACGAACACGGTGAACACGGAAGGCGGGCGGGCGGCCATCAGCTATGCAAGCTCGTGGTCCGACGGCCAGCAACGCTCCACCATGAACACCTTCGAAAGCGGGGTGCTTGGTCCGGAGGCTGAACGGAACGATCGGATCAGTGATCTGGGGCTCGCCCGCATGGCGACGAACGGTGAACTGAGCGAGGTCCGTACGATACTTCCCGGTCAGGGCGCCAGGGCGATCGGATGCTTCAACACACCGGCAGGAACGGTGATCATCGGTGCCTTGCATCCCTTCCTGAACACGGATTACCTGCACACCTTCTACCTGGTGGAGGAGGATTGACCATGCTTTCCTACCGCCACATGTGGATCCTCGGCCTGCTGCTTGCGGCTCATGGGAACGGGCAGGGGACGTTCAGCGACCCGATACCCATTCCATGCACGGGTTGTCCATTCCCGTTGATCGCGGACTTCGACGGAACGAACGGGCCCGACCTGATCCTGGCCAACGGCTACACCTTGCGCTGGATGCAGAACGACGGGAACGGCGTGTTCAGCGGACCGAACGATCTGGCACCGAACCCCGGTGATCTGGCGAGCAACCTGGCCTTGGACATCGATGGGGACTCCGACATCGATGTGATCGGCAGAACGACCGGGTTCGAGGGCACCACCGTGATACTCATGCGGAACGACAACCCTGGCTTCACACCACTGGTCATCGACACGATCGGCGTCGGTACCTACAGCATACCCTACACTGCCTCCGACATCGACGGTGACGGGGATCTGGACGTGCTCGGGATGGTGCACTACAGCGGAGAACTGTGGTACCGCAACAATGGTGATGACACCTTTACAAGGGAGTCGATCGGGAGTTGGTGTACTCCTGGTGTGAAGGGACCCTACACTCCATTGGACGTGGAAGGCGACGGTGATCCGGACCTCGTCGGCTTTGCCGACCCACCGGGCAAACTGATCGTCCACTGGAATCTTGGCAAGGGGCATTTCGGCCCGTTCACCTTCGCCTCCGGTTTCATCGGCCATTCCCCAGCAGGCGTTGCGTTGGATGCGATGGATCTGGACGATGACGGATTCCAGGACGTCATTGCGGGTGGAAGGGCTCTATACTCCAGCGGCTATGGCACCTTCGCAGGTTCAGGCGCGATCTTGCAGAACGGGCCTGCGCAATCCTTAGGCAACATTGATTGCGATGCCCCCCTTGAAGCCTTCTTCAGCAGGGGTGGCGCGAACGACATCTGGTTCGACCTGGGAAGTGGGAACATGGCGGATCCAGGCATGGGCGGAAGCATGCATTCCGGGTTGGCCGACTTCAACGGGGACGGCCTGCTCGATCTGATCACCGACGCTGGTCCCGGAGGCTCGTTGGTGTGGCATTCGAATATCTCCACGACGCCGGAGACCACCTTGCTATTGGACCCGGATACCGTTGCAACACCGGAACCCGTTGAACTGGTCGGTGGGGAGCCGACTTCGGGAGGCGGTGGTGTCTATTCCGGTCCGGTTGTCATCAACCACGTGTTCTATCTCTTGATCGCTGGTCCCGGCCCTGCTGTGATCACCTATTCCTACGCGACGTTCAACGAATTCACCTCGTGCGTGGGAGAAGCGGTCGATATACTAGATC
>DEQO01000170.1 GCA_002360495.1 Flavobacteriales bacterium UBA3364 | reverse complement strand
GGTGGTAGGGTCACTTTGCTCCGCGACGAAGGTTCCCACATGCTACGGTCCTTGATCGATGCCGATGCGCTGGCGTTCGTGCCCGCTGATCGCCGACAATGGAAGGTGGGCGACCCCATCGAGGTCCACTACCTGCCACGATGAGCCGGAAGCATTGGACCGGGGCCGTGCTGGCCGGTGGGCGTAGCTCGCGCATGGGGCGCAACAAGGCGCTGATGCCGTTCGAGGGGCGAACGTTGCTGGAACGCGCGCTCGATCGTCTACGACCGCATGTGGATCAACTCATCGTGATCGGGGAACCAGCACTGTATGGACATCTGCATGATCATGTGATCGCGGATGATATTCCGGGCAACGGTCCAATGGGCGGCTTGGCGACCGCATTGCGTCATGCGCGCCATGGTAGTGTAGTGATCCTGGGTTGTGACATGCCGCGTGTGAACGACGCACTGCTCATCACCCTCAAAAAAGGGCTGACCAAGGAGCTTGACGCCTTTGTTCCGGCCTGTGACGGGAACATCGAGCCGTTGGTCGCGGCATACCACGAACGTTGTCTTCCGGTATTTGAGGCGTGCATCGCCGAAGGCCGGGTAAAGATGACCGATGGACTGGACCGCGTGCGCACCCGGTACATGCAGATCTGCCCGGGCGAGGACGGTTGGCCCAAGGACCTGTACCGCAACTTGAACGTGCCCGGCGATCTTTGACATGGTACACGTTGCGGTGAGCACAAAGCGAGGTGGTGTTCTACGCCCGATCACATGCACAGGTCGGCGTCATGTACAAGGTCGGCACCGAAGAAGATCCCAATGCCTCCTGTGAGCTCCACCTTGGGGCCACAAACCGGCCGAACTCCCTGTCCTTAACGATCATACGCAACTCCCGTTCTGGTGGTTCGGTCGTTCCTTGGGCATGTACATCGACCGACGAACGGGAGAATAACAGGAGGTAACCGATCAGAAGACCTGTTCGCGTGGATAAGCGCATTCGTCCATGCGGTCCAAGCGTAGGCGCAAGTGCCCGGGAACGGGACCAAGGCTTCCGGAAAGACCGATCTTTGACCCATGGACGTCCTGTTGTTCGGCATGGTGGCGGAGAAGGCCGGAGCCATCTCCATTGACTTGGAAGCCGGTTCCCTTGTCGAGTTGCGGCGGAAGTTGGAGCTGAGCATCCCGGGTCTTGAACGCTTGAGCTACGTGATCGCCGTCGACCGGAAAGTGGTACTCAACGACCGAGCATTGACCGGCAGTGAAGAGATCGCCGTACTGCCCCCATTCGCTGGCGGATGAGCACTGGGACCCAACACCGCAAACGCGACATCTTCGTGGAAGGTGCCATCCCTTCCTCGTTCATCGCGGAGAGCATTGCTAAGCACGCCACACGAACGGACATTGGCGCCCACGAGATCTTCCTGGGCCAGGTGCGTGCGGATGCAATGGACGCTACGGGCGAAGGAACCACCGTCCAGACCGTATCGGCCATCGAATACACCGCCTACCGCGACATGGCCAACGAGCAAATGATCACGATCCGCGAAGAGGCCTTCACCCGATGGCCGGAGATGACCTGCTTGCACGTACACCACAGTCAGGGGGTGATCAAGGCGGGCGAATTGTGTTTCATGGTCTTCGCCAGTGCGCCACATCGCCGGCAAGCGCGGGAAGCTGTGGCATACGTCACCGATGAAGTGAAGAAACGCCTGCCGATCTTCGGAAGGGAGATCCTGTCCGATACCACCCACATTTGGAAACGTAACACGTAAGGGTGGACGATCGTCCGCTCGATGGCCTGGTCCCGATGATAGATATCACCCACAAACCCACTACGCTGCGCGAAGCGATCGCGGAGGCCACGGTCAGCGTGGGCCAGGCCGGGACGATCCGTGCAGTGAAGGAGGGTCGCGTACCGAAGGGCGATGTGTTGGAAGCAGCACGCATTGCCGGTCTTTTCGGCATCAAGCGAACGGCGGACATGATCCCCGATTGCCATCCGTTGCCGATCGAACATGCCGAGGTGACCTTCGAGGTGCAAGCGACATCGATCGTGATCAGGGTCAACGTAAGGACGATCTATCGCACGGGTGTCGAAGTGGAAGCCATGCACGGCGCCAGCGTCGCCGCGCTCACCGTCTACGACATGCTGAAGCCGATCGACAAGGGCATCACCATCGATCGCATCCGGCTGCTGGAGAAGAAAGGCGGCAAAGGCGATTGGAAGGATGCCTTTGATACGACCCCACGGGCCGCTGTGCTGGTGATCAGTGATGGTGTGGCCAGCGGGAAGAAGGACGACAAGGCCGGTGCCGCCATCATCGAACGGTTGCAGAAGCTTGGTCTACAGGTCGACGGCCGAGCCGTAGTCGCGGATGAACCGGAGCAGATCGTAAAGCACGTGAAGGATTGGGCCGGTCAAGGCATCGACCTGATCCTGACCACCGGAGGCACGGGACTGTCCCCGCGCGACCGGACACCCGAAGCCATCGCGCCCATACTGGACAGGGAGGTGCCGGGTATCATGGAAGCAGCGCGCGCATATGGTCAGGAACGAATGCCGCTCGCGATCATGTCGCGCGGCATTGCAGGCATGATCGGTCGCACCTTGGTGATCACCCTGCCGGGAAGTACGCGTGGTGCCCAAGAGACGATGGACGCGCTTTTTCCCTTCGTGCTGCATGTGGTCAAGGTGCAGGAGCATGCGTTCAGGCATGGGCTTTGAGCAGCGGTTCGTAGTTGCGGAGCATCACAAGCAGTTCACAAGGGAGCGTTTCCCGAACGGGATAGTGGCTTTTCCCTTCCGCGGTAAGGGTCCCTTGGGATCGGAACCTTGACCGAATACCCGATCGGGTGGCGCCCGGAGAGCTTACCAGGGGTTGAAGCCCTTCACACCAGTGGGAAGGTCCGACCGGCGAAGTGCCGATCACCCTCCAATACTCACCATCGGCCGCTCACTCAGGTCGTGCAGCACCTCCTCCTGCTTCTCCGGCTTGAACTGTGGCAGTCCACCGAGCATGGCGTGTTTGGCCAGCACGTTCGCTTCGATCAATGGGGCGATGTCCTCGCCACGGCGCAGCGCCGAGAGCAAGTCGCTTTCCTCGCGTGCGAAGAGGCAGTTGCGCATCTTCCCTTCAGCGGTCAGACGCAAGCGATCGCAGGAGCCGCAGAAAGGTTCCGTTACGGTGCTGATCACTGCGAAGGTGCCCGACCAACCCGGTACGCGGTAGGCTTTCGCTGTGCTGTGCGGATCATCGCTCAGCTTCTCGAACGAATGCACACTGCCGATATGGCCCAGCATTTCTGCGTAGGTGTACACGCGCTCACGGCCCCAGTGGTTGCCAGCGAAGGGCATGAATTCGATGAAGCGAACGTGTACCGGATGATCGCGTGTGAGTTCCACGAAGCGCAGGAGCTCATCATCGTTCACCCCGCGCATCACCACCATGTTCACCTTCACGCGCAGGCCGCGTTCCAAGGCCAGCCGGATGTTGCGCCACACCGTGTCGAAGCCATCACGCCTTGTGATCCGCTGGAAGCGTTCCGCATCGAACGTGTCCAGGCTGATGTTGATGCCCTTCAGCCCGGCATCGATCAACCCATCCAGGTGCTTATGCAGTGTCAGGGCATTGGTGGTGAGCCCGATCGACACGCCGAGCGCTACCATATCGCGCACGATCCCTACAGCATCCGGCCGAAGAAGTGGTTCGCCACCGGTAAGGCGGATCTTGGACACCCCGTAGCGGTCCACGAAGAGCCGTGCGATGGTCAGGATCTCCTCCCGGGTCATGAGCTCTTCCCGCTTCAGGAAGTGCTGATCCTCGGGCATGCAATACGTACAGCGCAGATCGCATTTGTCCACTACGCTGATGCGCAGGCTTCGGTGCTTGCGGCCATGAGTGTCGTTGAGCTCGGGCATTCCCCTCAAAGGAACGACGGACGGAACCTTGGGCGGTAACCCTGGAGGGGACCGCGCCGTAAAACGGCGCTCCAGGGATGGAGGTACGTCTCTCCTAAGACCAAGGTCCCCCAACCAACGAATAGGACCATGAAACCTTTCAACTCATTGACCGGTCATCACCGTTTTCCCATCGCCGCGTATCTCTTCGGGGCACTTTTGCCTTTGTCCTCATTCGGCCAGTCCGGATCGCAAGACCCGGCCTTCGCCATCGGGACCGGTGCGAACAACCGCGTCTTCGCAATGGCTGCGCAACCCGATGGTAAGCACATCGTGGTGGGTGCTTTCACGAGTTATGGTGGCTCGGCGACCAATCGTATCGTCCGGATCGAGCGCAACGGTTCGCGCGATGCCTCCTTCAACGTTGGCACCGGGGCCAATGCTCAGCTTAGCGCGGTCACTATTGCGCCGGACGGCAAGGTCCTGGTCGGTGGTGCGCACACCTCCTACAATGGAACGGCGAGCAGTCGGTTGACGCGCCTGAACACGAACGGGTCGATCGATGGAAGCTTCGCCATCGGGACCGGGTTCGGTTCCGGTAGCGTAACGGGCATTGCCATCCAGTCCGATGGCAAGATCCTGGTGATCGGGACCTTTCTCCTCTTCAACGGCAATTCGCATGGGCGCATCGTTCGCCTGAACGCGGATGGTTCATTGGATGCGAGCTACAACATCGGGACCGGGGCGAACGGTGATATCTATTGCGGGGCATTGGACGCCGAAGGCCGGTTGGTGATCGGTGGCACCTTCTCCAATGTGAATGGCACCGCCCGTCAGGGTCTTGCCCGTATCAACCCCGATGGCACGGTGGATGCGACGTTCGATCCAGGACTTGGTCCTAACGCGGCTCCGTATTGCATCACGCACCAGCGTGACGGTAGGATACTGATCGGCGGCTTGTTCACCAGCTACAATGGATCGACACCCTCGTCGCGCATCGCGCGGATCAACCGCGACGGCAGCTACGACAACACCTTCGCCATCGGTACCGGCTTCAACAGCTGGGTCTACACCATCGTACTCCAGGGTGATGGCAAGTTGCTGGTGGGGGGAGACTTCACCAGCTACAACGGTACCACACGCAACCGTCTGGTCCGCTTGAACAAGACCGGGTCCCTGGACAACACCTTCAGCACCGGTACCACCTGCAACAGCTGGGTGTATGCCATCACCTGGCAACCCGAAGGCCGCGTGACCGTGGGCGGTGGCTTCACCACCTTCAATGGCACTACGCGGAACCGATTGGTACGCCTGTTCACAGGATGTGATGATACGGTCCAACTCATCCTTAGGACCGATGGCTTCGGTGCGCAGACCAGCTGGGAGATGATCGGCGAGGGGTTCACTTACACGATCTGCTCGGGGAGCGGTTTCGCCAGCAACCAGGAGGTCACCGCGACGTGCTGCGTACCCATGGGTTGCATGCGCCTGCGTGTGCTCGACAGCGCTGGAGATGGTATGACGACGGGGGGCTATGTGTTGAAGGACCAGGCGGGGAACCGCATCATCGACAACACGAACGACGGTGTATTCGGCGCGGAGAGCAGCGTTTCGGGCAATGGCACGTTCTGTCTGCCCATGAGCACGGATCGTCCGATCCTGTCCGTTTGTGACAAGCTGGACTGGGTGAATTCGGATTTCATGGTCGCCTCGCCGGTGCCGGAAGTGAGCGCACAGTGGGGCATTGGCGATCAGACGGATGACGGCTACGAGTTCTGGTTCTACGACCCCGATGGGACGTATTCGCAACGCAAGTTCCGCAACCACGCTACCGCAGGTGGTTTTGGCAGTGGTGCGTTGCGCGCGTGCTACCAACGTGTGGGTTGGGTACCGAGCGTGAACCCGATCCCGACCGGTGTGTTGTTGAACGTGAAGGTGCGCGGGCGCGTGAACGGTATCAACAACGAATGGGGCACGGCGTGCCGGTTCAAGTTGGACCCCGTGGCGGCCGCATGCCCGCTCACCAAGTTGATCGACACTCCCGGACACGTCTATTATTCCTGCGGTACCACACGCACACGGTCCCAATTCGTGTCGGCCAAAGGGGTTTCCGGTGCCAACCGTTACGAATTCGAGTTCGTCAACACGGCCGATGGATATTCCCACACGATCCAGTCGGCGAACTATCACCGCTACCTCAATTGGGCAACACCGGCGCTGGTGTCCGGCCGAACGTATCAAGTGCGCGTGCGCGCCAGCCGCGATAATGGCGCTTCCTGGTGTCCATGGGGCGAGGAATGCACGGTGACGATCGCTCCCTCCCTGGCTCCTGCGGGTGGTGCTTCGGCGCTTGCATTGCCTCCTGTCGAAGAAAGGCTGACCATCTGGCCGAATCCATCTACGGGACAGGAACTGGCATTCGAACTTGACGGCGTTTCGACCCCGCTGGATGGAGCAGGTATCACCGTTTTCGATGCCACCGGTAAACAGGTGTTCAACCAGCGCCAGGGGATACAGGATGTACAATGGCGCTCCACATTGCGCTTTCCCGAACAACTACCGACCGGGAATTACTTCCTGCGTATCGTGGCGGGTGATCGCTCCTGGAACGAACGCTTCGTCGTGGCGCATTGATGCGGAACATCCGGCGCACGATCTTCGTTCCGGGCCAACGGGAACGGCCCGTGAGCCATGGCCGGAACAAAGCAGGAAAGGCAGCGATGTCCTTGGTCCCTCAAGGATGGGATCTACATGCGCTACCACGATGAGGTGTGGGGCCATCCCGAGCATGATGACCGGAAGCTCTTCGCCAAGTTGGTGCTGGACGGAGCGCAGGCCGGCTTAAGCTGGTACACGATCCTGATCAGGACGGAAGGCTACGCCCGTGCCTTCGACGGTTGGGATGCTGAGCGGATCGCACGATACGGACCGAAGGATATCGCGCGCCTCATGGCCGACACGGGGATCATCCGCAACAGGCAGAAGGTGGAGAGCGCCATCAAGAACGCGCAGGCCTATCTCCGGATAATGGAGGGTGGGCCAGGTTCCTTCGATGATTTCCTGTGGAAGCACGTGGACCACGTTCCGATCGTGAACCGGTGGAAGGACATCAAGCAGGTCCCGGCAAGCACATCCGTGAGCGATGCGATGAGCAAGGACCTCAAGAAGGCCGGATTTTCCTTTGTCGGGACCACCATCGTCTATGCCTACATGCAGGCGGTGGGCATGGTCGATGACCACTTGGTGGGCTGTTGGCGCCGTACCGGACGCTAAGGCTGTTTACTTTGATACCATGCGAACACCGGTGGGAGCGGTACGAATAGAACGGGCCGACGGGGCCACGACCACTGTTGTGGATGACCTGCTGGTCACGGAAGAGCCACTCGAGATCCGTCTGGGACATGGTCCCCTCGAGGACCGACGTGAATTGCAGTTGAGTGTGACCATGCGTACACCCGGCAACGACATGGAGCTGGCCCTTGGCTTCCTGCTGACCGAAGGGGTCATCGTCGACCGTGAACAAGTGTTGCGCGTGGCCTATTGCGAGGATGTAGCGGAGGAAGAACGTGGCAACGTGGTGCGGGTGGAACTCCATCCACTGCACAGTGTGGAACCCGCGAGGTGGCAGCGGAATTTCTACACCTCTTCCAGCTGCGGCGTATGCGGCAAGGCGAGCATTGAAGCGGTGCGCACGGTATGTTCCACTGATCTTGGGAAGCGCGCTGCCCTGCGGAACGAACTGATCTCGGACCTGCCGGTACGGATGCGCGAAGCCCAGACACTTTTCAAGCACACCGGTGGCATCCACGCCGCGGCCCTGTTCAAGGCGGATGGGGAGTTGCTGGTCCTGCGTGAGGATGTGGGTCGGCACAACGCCG
>DEQO01000062.1 GCA_002360495.1 Flavobacteriales bacterium UBA3364 | reverse complement strand
AAGATCAAGACCATCGGCGATGCGTACATGGCGGCTGGTGGCCTGCCGGTGGCGAACCGCACCAACGCGCGTGATGTGGTGCAAGCGGGACTGGAGGTACAGGCCTTCATCCGCGACTATCGCATGCAACGACAGGCCGAGGGTCGGCCGGGGTTCGACATCCGCATCGGCATCCACACCGGCCCTGTTGTCGCGGGTATCGTGGGCATCAAGAAATTCGCTTACGACATCTGGGGTGATACTGTGAACACCGCCAGCCGCATGGAGAGCAGCGGCGAGCCGGGCAAGGTGAACATCAGCGGAACCACCTATGAGTTGGTGAAGGACGCGTTCCGATGCACGCATCGCGGAAAGATCCAAGCCAAGCACAAAGGCGAGATCGACATGTATTTCGTGGAAGGCGTGGTCTGAGAACTTTCCCCATCACGTACCACTATCTTCGACCTCCCGTCAAGTCGGGACGAAGACGAATGGCAAAGGCGAAGAAGGTCGATTGGCAATTGGCTCCGGCTCCCGAGTCGAAAGACCACGTAAAGATCAATGCTCAATACGAGCTCTTCATCAACGGCAAGTGGCAGAAGCCCAAGAGCGGGAAGTACTTCGACACCATCAACCCCGCCAACGAGAAGGTGCTCGCGCGCATCGCCGAGGCCAACGACGCCGATGTGGACGCCGCCGTGAAGGCCGCGCGCAAGGCCTACGACACGGTGTGGAGCAAGATGCCCGCGAGCGAACGCGCCAAGTACATCTACCGCATCGCGCGTTTGTTGCAGGAGAAGGCCCGCGAGTTCGCCGTCATCGAAAGCATGGACGGCGGCAAGGCCATCCGCGAAAGCCGCGACGTGGACGTGCCGCTCGCCGCCGCGCATTTCTTCTACTACGCCGGTTGGGCCGACAAGCTGCACTACGCCTTCCCCGGAAAACACACGTCACCGCTCGGCGTCGCCGGACAGGTCATCCCCTGGAACTTCCCGCTGCTCATGGCCGCGTGGAAGCTCGCCCCCGCGCTCGCCTGCGGCAATACCGTGGTGCTGAAACCCGCCGAGACCACACCGCTCACCGCGCTCAAGCTCGCCGAGCTCTTGCAGGAAGCCGAGCTCCCCGATGGCGTCGTCAACATCGTCACCGGCGCGGGTGCCACGGGCGCGGCGGTGGTCAACCATCCCGATGTGAACAAGGTCGCCTTCACCGGCAGCACCGGCGTGGGCAAGCTCATCCAACGCGCTACGGCGGGCAGCGGTAAGAAACTCACCCTCGAGCTCGGCGGCAAAGCGGCCAACATCATCTTCGCCGACGCCACTATCGACCAGGCCGTCGAAGGCATCATCAACGGCATCTACTTCAACCAGGGCCACGTGTGCTGCGCCGGCAGCCGCCTCTTCGTGGAGGAAGGCGTGTACGACGAAGTGATCCGCAAGCTGAAGCACCGCATGCGCTCGCTCGTGGTGGGCGATCCGCTCGACAAGAACACCGACATCGGCGCCATCAACAGCCGCGAACAGCTGACCACCATCAACCGCTACCTCAAAGCAGGCGTGGCCGATGGCGCCGAGATGTACCAGCCCGCCTGCGACCTGCCCGGCAAAGGCTACTGGTGCCGCCCCACGCTCTTCCTCAACGTGGCGCAGAGCGCGCGCATCGCGCAGGAGGAGATCTTCGGCCCCGTGCTTGCCGTGCAGACCTTCCGCACCGTGGACGAGGTGATCCAGAAAGCCAACAACACACCCTACGGCCTCAGCGCCGGCGTGTGGACGGACAAGGGCAGCAAGATCTTCAACCTCACCAGCAAACTGCGCGCGGGCGTCATCTGGGCCAACACCTACAACAAGTTCGACCCCACCTCACCGTTCGGCGGGTACAAGGAAAGCGGGTACGGACGGGAAGGCGGGTTGCATGGGTTGGGGGCGTACTTGAATTTGAATTGATCAATGGAGGGCATGGTCATCACGAGCGGTAGCGAAGTGAGGGCGTGCCCCCGGCTCAAATGCAGCCGGGGTCGCGCTTTCCGCTGTACTCCTCGCTCGTTCCTCGCTGCGGGGTGCCGCTCCAATCGCTCACGCGGATCAGATGTTGGGTACAACTCATTAGCTTGGTCACGAATACTGAAACATGGATGTAAATGCGTGCCTGCTTGCGATGCAAGAGATTTATCGGCGTGACCCACAGGTAGCGGTCCGAGGTCAATCTTTCATCAAGACGCTACATTCCCTGATTGCTGCAGACCTCCGCGCACGACTCACTCCTGAGGCTGTTCGACAGGGCATAGAAGTAAGAGAGGAGGTGACGGTCTACGGATCTCATAAACCGAAGGATGTAGACGTCGGGGTTATCGACCCATCGAACGGTCCTTTGGTGCTTGTGGGCGTCAGAAGCCAAATGAGTTCGATTGGGAAGAACGCATTGACTTACTACGAAGGAATCGTAGGGGAGTGCATTAGCATTCAAGATCGCTTTCCCATGGCCGTCACCGGATATGTGTATTTGCATCCAATGCGTCCGATTAAGGAGGGCAAGCAACAAGAACGGGTCGACCATATCCGATTTGCCCGCATGTACGAGGCCATTACCGGAAGGTCGGGACTTGACTACAAGTCGATTCGCGGAGTGTATGATCAATTCGCCTATATGGTGGTGGACTTCGATTCTTCTCCACCAGTACTCAATAGGGAACTTGTCCGCACTGCGGTTCCGGACACAGATTTGGACATCGAGACTTTCGTGGGACGGCTAGTCTCAACCTTCAAGAAGCGCCATCTCTTCCTGAACGTTTTTAATGACTCCTTTCCTGTGCGTAGCTGAGACTCTTTGAGATTTCTGCGACTGTGCGGAAGTTCTCCAATGCTTGAGAATTTGAAGCCCATCCTTGATGAGCTTCACCTCTTGCGCAGAGAATCCAAGGAGTGCGCGCAACACTTCACTATCTCCGAGTTCATACGCGGCGGTTTCGTTGCCAGTGCGCAACGCGGCGTCTAATCGGGTTAAGTACGCCTTGGTCACACGCGAGACCTTCGGAACACGCACTCGACCAACCTCATTAGGCACGAGAATCATTACACCCCCACCAAGGGAATGAACTTCCAACTCGCAGTTGAGCAGAGATAGTGAAGTATACCAGCCCGCAGCGAGTGTATCTGCCCGGCCTTTCTTCATGTAGCCACAAAGCAGGCTATTTGTAGCGATGTACTCTCCGTCGTTCAGAATCATCAGTGGGCGATCCGCAAACACCGACAGTAGTAAATCAGGGACCTTAACACCTGGCACTTGATACCACGGTGATCTTACTTGGCATTTATATCGCTTGTCCACTCGATTTGCCTCTCCCCATTTGATGTACTGCTTGTCCTCCCTTGATAGCGCACCGACATCTATGGGCGGCAGAAAGAGCGAATCCATCTCTGTTGGTCTAAGATTCGAACTTCGGAGTCCTCCTCCTTTCAGTTGCCTGCTTGAGGTCACCGCTTGTCTTAGCGAGGTTCTCCTAAGTCCGAATGATTGACGGGCTTCTGGCGAGGGGTGGAAGAAGTCCTTGTCACCACACACGTATCCGATGTTGAAAGAGCAACGCTCTTTTATCATCTCCATATCCGCGCCTCCCCTTCGGGCTATCAACTCAACCAGAGCGTCCGGCAGCAGAGCGTGAACAAAGGAGCGCTCTCCTGCAACGATGTTCCTAATTGGCAGATCGCGGTCGCAAACGGGCATTTCTGCAAGGAAGGAGTGAATCCTCTCGAACGCGCTGAACCGGACCGTCGAGCATGAGCTTCCGAAGTCAGCCGCGTACAATAGCACGACCTCTTGCAGAATATCAGGGAAGAGGCGCTCATGTACTCGCACGATGCGCAATGATCCGAACGAGCTTGCTAGTGTCTGCCATAAGTCGAGAGCATACTTCACGTACGTAAACTCGTAAGGAAGTACAAGCGCAAGACGCCCTCCTTTCTTGAGAAAAGACATTGAGTGCAATACAAAGGGCATCCACAAGCTGCCACTGGTATCCATGGGTGCTCTCAGCTTTGCGTGGGCAACGCGAAGCGCAGTTCCGCGATCGCATTCGCTCAAGTTCCGGAGCCGCACATATGGTGGATTGCCAATAACCGCATCGACGGGGGTTGGCTTCATGGTCAAAAAATCGCCATGATGAATATTCGCTGCAGCGAGTAACCCGTCCGACACAATCCTGTCCACTTCTGATTCGGAGATCTCTGCGCCGATAATGCGCACCCGTTTGACATCGAGCTCTTGTTGGGCGACTCGAATAGCATCAAGGAAGACACCTCCTCCGAAGCTTGGCTCTAGCACGCTACGCACGTCTCCGCGCAACAGCCAGCGTGCCATGTGCATCGCTGTCGCTGAACTAGTATAGTACGCTCCGAGCTTCCGCTGGATATGTGCGGCTCCTCCAAAAGTCGCTCGCTCATCAAACATCGAATAGCCCTCATGCTTCGGATCAGCAACCTCAGTTGGTGAGCCAGGGGTGGTGTATCCGCGATCCATGTGTCAGGATTTCCGTCAGCAGCCTGTGGGCAATATATCGCCACAGCTCACCCTTACAAATCGCAACAGTCGTGAATGTGAACAACCCAGTGTGGCAACGATGGCGTTGAGGCGCGGTTTACAGCATTCGATTCGGCCCAAGCTCCCCACATTGATTCACAAGTCCCCACCCATGCCCCGCCTCATCGTCCACGGTTCCACCCTTTCGCTCGGCGGTCCCGGGCTTTGACCGGGACCGCCGACCCTTGTCATTTTTTCGCCGCCGCTGAAAGATCGACAGCGGTGCCGCCGGGGGCTTTGTAAAAATTGATCAAGGCGCTGTACACGATGTCAGTTCCAGGGGCTTGGCAAAGGCCTTGAAAGCGGGGGAGCGACCCCGGTCATGGTGGTCGGGGCGGCAAAAACCAAACACGTCATGACACTCGTGAAGTATAAGCAAGCGCCGGTGATGAGCACTTCGCCGGTGGACCGTTTGGCCAGTGAGATCTTCGGCCAGAACATCAGCCGTTTCTTTGGGAGCGATGGCATCATGGACCATGCCCCCCGCGTGAACATCATCGAGAACAACGATGAGTTCCGGGTGGAGATGCAGGCCCCCGGTTTCGACAAGAAGGACCTGAAGGTGGAGATGGTGGACGACACGCTCACCATCCGCGGCGAGCACACCGTGGAAGACCAGAACGATGAAGTGCGCTGGACGCGGCGTGAGTTCAGCCGCACGTCCTTCGAGCGCAGCTTCGTGCTGCCCCAGAGCGTGAAGGCCGATGCCATCAAGGCCGAGTACGTGAACGGCGTGCTCCAGCTCACCATCCCCAAGAGCGAGGAGGCCAAGCCGAAGACGAGGCAGATCAGCATCCGTTGAGCGGGCAACGGGCCGGTGACAGGCCCGGGGCCAAGGAAGGGCGCCGTCCACGATGCGGTGGACGGCGCTTCTTCCGCCAACGAACCTTTAAACCCCATGAGCGATGATAACCAAGAGCGCAAGCAAGGGCGTGCTCGCTTGGACGGCGATCATGCTCAACCTGTCCGCCTGCAACGGACAACCAACGACCAACGGCGCGACCGCGTCCGTTGACACCCTCGCTGCGAACAGCGACACGCCCCAGGTGGACGTGCGCGTGAACAAGCAGTACGATGAGCACGGCAACCTGATCGCGTACGACTCCAGCTACACCTCGGTATACCGGAGCCACAGCGGCGATGCCGCCTTCATGGACAGCGTGTTCAAGGATTTCATGCCTGGTTTCGGCATGCGGTATCCCTTCCTGAACGATCCGGGCTTCAATTCCCTGTTCTTCCCCGACAGCTCGTTCCATCAGGACTTCTTCAACCACGACTTCTTCCAGAAGCGCATGGAGATGAACCAGCGCTACATGCAGCGCATGATGGAGCAGATGGACTCGCTGAAGAACCAATACTTCCTGCGGCCGGCACCTTCGCCACAGCACCGATCCAACGGTGGCCTGCCGGGCGGTCATGCGCCGGGCGCCGGGATCGCCGCGCCGCAACCATCGCTGCGGGGAAGTGAGAACGAGCAACGCGGCCGGCGCGAAACCACCGAACTGTGAGACCATGAACGGCATCGAAGAAGCGATCATCAAGGTGTACCTGCTCCAGCGCGATTCCCTGCGCGAGCGCGCCGAGGCGATGTTGGAGCAGGCACCTGATCCAGACAAACCGCCCACCTGGGTGGTGCCGATGGACGTGCCTGCGGTGGACAGGCTCGTCGGCCGCACGAAGCCGTACCTCTATTACGACCGCAAGCGGAAGCGCTTCTCCCACATCGTGCATGCCTTCACCGTGGCCGGACGGGCTTCCGGCGAGGCGTTCCCGGTGCACCGCGTGATCACCATTCCGGAGGTGATGGGCTGAAGGCGGAATACACCCACCTGCCGGGTGAGCGGCTCCTTATCCGATGGTCCAGGTTTGAGTTGCTCACGCCGGGCGCTGTTCTCCAGCACACGCGGAGTAACATTGAGCAATGAAACCCACCTCCAACAACGAACGCGTTTACCGGATGCCCTTCGCCAGCGTGTACCCGCATTACGTGAACAAGGTGGAGAAGAAGGGCCGCACGGTAGAGGAGCTGCACACCGTGATCGCCTGGCTCACGGGCTACACGGAGAAAGGCCTCGCGAAAGTGATCGCCGACAAGACCGACTTCGAGACATTCTTCGCAAATGCGCCGCGCCTGAACCCGAACGTGGGCCTGATCACGGGCGTGATCTGCGGCTACCGCGTGGAGGACATTGAGGATCCGCTGATCGAAGCTGCGCTATCTGGACAAGCTGGTGGACGAATTAGTCAAGGGCAAGGCGATGGAGAAGATCCTGAGGAAGTGAGAGGGTCGCGTCCATCTACTTCTTGTAGGCGATCCGCCCGCAAGGGATCATGGCATAGTGCTTCGGTGGGTTGAACGCTACACCGAAGAGGAGTTCAAGCTCAGCGCCATGATCCTTAAGGGCCGGGATGGCTGCTGCCGGAAAGAACGTGGTATCGGGTCGTTGTCCATCGATGAACAGCTGCGCACGTCCGTATCCATGCTGGCCATCGGGATCGAAGATCACGCCGAAGTACACGAGCTGTTCCTCCCCTGGTTGAATGGTCCGTTTGAGCGAGCTCGGTTCAGTGGGCATTGACTTCACGAAGTCCTCCGCTCCGCTGATACCGAAGTTGAAGGTGTCCCGCGCGGTCGCCGGGACCATCGCGTCCGGGAACAAGAACGCGGTGATCTTCACAATGGAATCCGGCAAAAGCTCATGGGCGCCTCCGGGCAGATCCATGGTCAGTTCGGCGGGAACGGTCGTGTCGTTCTTCACGTGGACCCTGAAGATCCCATAGCCGAATGATTCTCCATTCGCATCGGTGAACCCGCCGCCTCTCGGTCCTTCGGTTTGGATGACGATACCCGGATGGGCGTTCGGTCGCGTGGAGGGCTCGCTGGTCCCACAACTGGTGACGGCTGCGAATAGGGCAATGATCCAAGGTGCTTTCATCGGTCCGTGTTGAGTTGTTGTCAGCCTTCGTGATCAGCCCTTCGGCTCTCACAATTCGATCTTGTTCCCCTCCGGGTCGTACACCCACGCGAAGCCTTCGATATCCGTGGTCGCAGCCCAGACTGCGGCCTTGGAGGCGTTGATGGTGATCTGTGCTTCGATGGTCATGGTGAGATCTTGCTTAGAGATGAATACCCGTCAGCGAACAAGAACAGGTGCCAGGTTCACGCCTCGCCATTTCCTGCTCGATATATAGTTGACGAATTTCTTCGACACCATGGTCGACCGCCACGCAGACCCACCACTTCCGAACCATTCGGGTGAACGCGAGATGTCAGGCGCTGCACCATGATCAAGTCGTACCTCGATCTGCCGATCAGTGGGATGGTTGTACTTCGTCCGCCCACACTGGCCGCACAGTTCCTTCGTGAACGTTGAAGTATCGATCACGCCTGGAAGTTGAGCATCAATGTGCAGCTGATACCAGTCATGGAGCGGTTCGCCTGACTTGTGCAGCACGGCTGGGCCGATGCGGAAGCCCGTGAGTCCAGAGCCTTCGAGATCAAGGCGCGCTCGTTCGCTGAGGAAGAACTCATCGAAGACCCAATTCAGTTGCACCACATGCGAGTGTCTTTGGGTGGGTGGTTTCTTGAATCGAAAGGGATCGACCTGCCGAAGCCCTATTCCGCATGAACGACAACCAATGGATGGGTAGTAGGTGATGTTCTGATACCCGAACGCGGCTTCTGGTTGCGGATAACCGAACTGACCTGCGCATTGAAACTCACAAAACCCAGCTTGGCTGATTTCTTCCGCCGAGTAGCGCAGCCCGACTGTGTGCAGTAGATCAGAATTGACCGCCAAATGCCTCGCCAGATCAGGCCAGGAAGGATGGCTTTCAGCAATGACCAAGGAAACGGTCTCACCGACGATCGATCGCTCAAACTCGTGCTCAATGCCATGTAGATCGAGGAAAGCTTTCAGGTCCACATTGTGGTTCGCGAATATGCTGTGCAAGCGTTCCATGCCTAGGAAGGCGATAGGATGAAAAGGCGCTTCACGCAACTTTCTACTTCGGCTCCCACAGCTCGATCTTGTTCCCCTCCGGATCATACACCCACGCGAAACGGCCGTAGTCCTCGTCCTGGCGTTTGGGGTCGATGCGCACGCCAGCGGCCTCCAGCTTCTTCAGCAGGCCGTCGATGTCCTGCACGCGCAGGTTCAGCATGAATTGCTGCTTCGCGTCGAAGTAGTCGCTGTCGCGCTTGAAGGGCGAGAACACCGTGGGCCCGGCATCCTGGTTCCAGATCCAGCCGTGCTCCTGGTCGTTGATGCCCAAGTGATCGTTGTACCACTTGGCCAGGGCCTTGTGGTCGTTTGCGCGGAAGAAGAAGCCGCCGATGCCGGTGACGTGTCGTGACATGGATCCGATGTTGATCGTGCCAAGGTAAGACCGGTCCGCGGCCCATATACTTGGGCAACGAACACGTGCGCTCATGGGTTGGAAATGTTCGATGATCATCGTGGAGAGGCCGGATCTCGCCGTGAGTGACGAGCAGCTTCTACAGGAGCTGGGCCTTGCACCGTTCGCCACCCTGCAGAGCCGGGCGTTGGAATTGGCGGTGGGGTCGAGGGATACCTCTATCGGCATCGGCCGCTTCAATGGGCGCTTGATCATCACCGAAGGCCATCAGCTCACCGAGAAGCTCGAGCGCACCAAGCACCCCGCGGCCTTGTTGCCCTACGAGCTGACGCTCTCCCGCCTGTTCCCCGGCTCGGAAGTGCTGAGCGTGGCGTGCCACAGCACCTCCAACTACGCCATGCACTCCCTGGTGAAGGACGGCGTGAAGCTGCGCTACCGGAGGATCGACTGTGATGGGAAGGCCCTCGTGCACGGCACGCCGCTCGCGGAGGAGGAACCGATCTATACGCGCTCGCAGATGATCGACGGCGTACGGATGTTCCGGCGCGATGAGCCGGACGCTGCGTACGAGTACACCGAGGACCAGCTGATGGAGGACTTCACCTTCGAGGTGGCGAAGCGGCACCTTGGTGTGCGCTTGGACCGGGACGAGGCCGAAGCGGTGAACGACGTGGAGCTGCGCATGTACCGCTTGGACCCCAGGCGCAAGCTGATCCCGAAGGGAATGCGCACCTGGGATGGTGAGCTGGCCACCTACTGGATGGAGGACGGTGTGCTGGTGGCCCTGTTGAACGATGAGGAGCGAACAGTATCCAAGGTGATGCGATCGGTTGAGTTGGTGAAGGAGATCACCGGAGGTAAGCGTTTGCCCGTGCTCATGCTCGGTGGCGATCGGGTGGTGGGCACCCGTGAGGCCGAGGAACTCTCCAATGAACAGTCGCCGTTGGTGTATTCCGCCATGGCCTGGATCCGAGGAGGCTGGATCTCGCGCTGGTCCGAGAACCGAAGTTTCAAGCAGCGCCAACAAGCGGTGCCACACCGGGCCTTCGCCAAGAAGGAACAAGCGATGGCATGGCTGCGCGAGTTTCGGTGATGCAGACCCAAGGCCTGCCGGCATGGACCAGTTCCCGGCTTATCTTCACACTTCACTCAGCACGCACATGGAAAAGCGAAGCAAGGACAAGCCCTGGGAATTGATGACCCCGCCCGGGACATCGGCGTACACGATGCATGTGGAAGAGAAGGATGGGAAGGAGGTGCTCGTATGCACAGTGGGCAAGACGGTGCTCCTTTACGACCTCCGGTGCATCAACGACCTGCACGCCATGCTGAAGAAGCACGGCGACTGGATGGACCTCGGCGGAGCCGATGAGCAGAAGCCCGCGAAGGAGGGCACCGTGGAAGCCTGGGGCCGCAGCGCAAGCAACCCCGTGAAGGGCTGGTACGGACTGAAGAAGGGACTGCGTGGACGTTTCGGCGTGTACGTGCCGCCCTTGATGGAAGCGCTCGGCCTTGCGGAGCTGACGCATGAGGCCAAGGGCAATCGGATGCGGGCGAAATAGGGCTGCGCACGACAGCTGGATTTGACCAGCATGCAGCCCCGCCTCTCCGTCATCACCCTTGGTGTCGCCGACCAGGAACGGTCGATGCGCTTCCATGGTGATCTACCCGGTTGACCAGCCTTTCCGGCTGACGATGTCATCACTGGGGTCGAGCTGAACGGCATGGAACTTTCACTCCATCCGCTGCATGAACTGATGGCCGATGAGCTAGGGTGCGAGGTTTGGTGGGTGAGAGATCATGCACGGGCGTGTGAGGCCCGGATGCGTCATTCGCACCCCTCCATTTCGATGATGAAGTAGCCCTTCTCCTTGATGCTGGTCTCCCATTGGGGACGCAAGGCCTCCACATGGCAGAAGCGGCACTCCTTGGCCGTGAGCGTCCGCCCTTCCTGTCCTTTGGAACGCAGGTATTCGCGCCCAAAGGCGTGGATGACCGTGGTATCGCGCAGATGGCTCGGAGCGAGGATGTCGAAGTGCATCACAGTGCCGTCCTTCTTCTCCACGTAGGTGTCCCAGACCGCTACTTGCATGGTGGTGTTCTTTGGTTCAATGGCGTGCTGGGCCATGGCCCCCAGGGGTAAGGCGACGGATAGGATCAGTAGCCATGGCTTAAACATGGTGCGAATATAGTTAGGAAAGCAAACTACCTTCGCCCCATCACTCAACGATCCATACCCATGACCAAAGCAGTTTTCTACCATGCCGGTTGTCCCGTTTGTCTGAACGCCGAGAACCGTATCACCGAGATCGTCGATCGCAGCAAGTACGACGTGGAGATCGTCCACCTGGGCGAGCAGCGCGGACGCATCGCAGAGGCTGAGGCCGCCGGTGTGAAAAGCGTACCGGCACTGAAGCTCGGAAGCGACGTGCTGCACATCAACTTCGGTGCGAGCATGGCCGACGTCAAAGGCTGATCCGCCGGTTGGAGGAGCGAAGACCCGGGGCATCGTTTTCCGGGTCTTCGCATTTCCGCGACCTTTGGTCCACACATGGGCACCTCATCCCCGGATCGTTCGATGGACCGCCATTTGGCGGCAGTGCTTGAACGCATCGGCGAGGTGGCACGGGCTGAACGTTGGCGTGAGGCCGCGGAATTGGAACTGACACCACTGCAAGCGCGTATCATGGGACTTGTCGCTGCCCATGAGGAGGGCGCCGTGGGCGTAGTACGGATCGCAACCGAGTTACAGCTGAGCCGCCCCACGATCAGCGATAGTGTGGCCTTGCTCGTGTCGAAAGGCCTGTTGCTACGGCGACCCGATCCGCACGATGGTCGACGCCATTTCTTGAAGCTCAGTGCCAAAGCTCGTCGCACATTACATGTGGGGTCGCCACTGGACGTCGCGGTGTCCGGGCTTAACGACCGATCGAAGGAAGGCCTGTTCCTGGGGCTGATGCACGTGCTTCACCGCCTTAGCACCGAGGGCACGGTACAAGTACAACGCATGTGCTGGACCTGCGTCCATTACAACGGCGACCGTGAACGCAAGCACCGCTGCCTGCTCCTTCAGAAAGCGTTGGCTATCGGCGATCTACGCTCCGACTGTTCCGAACACGAACTCGCATAAAGATGCAGCCCCGCCTCTCCTTCATCACCCTAGGTGTCGCCGACCTCGATCGGTCTAAGCGCTTCTACAGCGATGTGCTCGGCTGGAAACCCTTCCAGGACAACGGCGGCATCGTGATGTACAAGCTGAACGGCATGATACTCTCGCTCTATCCGCAGCACGAGTTGATGGCCGATGCGCAGGTGGCCGATGATGCGAAGGGCGCGCGCTTCACGCTGGCGCAATGCCTGCGCTCACCGGAGGAGGTGGATGCCTGCTTCGCGCAGCTGAAGAAGCACCACGTCACCATCACCAAGATGCCCGAGAAGGTCTTCTGGGGCGGCTACAGCGGCTATTTCGCCGATCCCGATGGGCACCTGTGGGAGATCGCGCACAACCCCTTCCTGGAGTTGGACCCAAGTGGGAACGTGATGGGAATGGCCACTGCTTGAGCCGTGGATGGTTACGGGCGCAGTAGTTTGTAGGTCTTCACGCTGACACCATCCGTGATGCGTGCGAAGTAGATACCCGATGAGAACGTACGCAGGTCCACTTCCTGTGATCCATGCTCGCCGAAGCGTTGCACCTTCAAGGGTTGGCCGGTCTGGGTGAAAAGCTCGAATGTGGCACCTGCCGGCACCGTGCAACGGAAGGCGAAGAGGCCATCGGTATCCAGGGTCATCACGACGCATTCCGGTGTGGCCGCACGTTCGTTGTTCAGAACGATGATCTGTGAGTGTACGGCTGCACCGTCCCGGTCCACCTGCTTCAAGCGATAGTAGTTCAGGCCATTGATCGGGTCGGTATCCGTGAGCGCGTAGTGGATCACCTGCTGGCTGTCACCGGCTCCCGGCACCTCCCCGATGGGTTCGAAGCGCGAACCGTCCACACTGCGCTGCACTTCGAAGTGGTCGTTGTTCCGCTCGGAGGCAGTAGCCCAGGTAAGTTCGTTCACGGTGTCTATCGTCCGACCTTCGAAAGAGATCAGTTCGATAGGCAGCGGCGTATTGTCGAAGTCGCTCGTGGCCAGGGTGAAGAATGGAGTACCCGAACTGAAGCTCACATTGCTGAACACCACGCGCCCTCCTGTAGACGTGGCAGAAGAGTAGACCGTTGCATTGCTCCAGTTGGTCCCGTTGTCATCGACCAGCAGGCGCAGGTTCGATACTGGCGAATAGCCTACCAGGTCGGCCTGGTCGAATGCGACCGTTACATTCTGTGCGAAGTTGGTGACCTGCACCTTCCATTTGCGGAGAATGCGCGCCTCTACTCCGGTGGGCAGGTTGGTGAAACAGGTGGCATCGTTGAACACCGAATTGTGTGCGGCCCCATCATGCCCCCAGATCAGGAACGAACGGTCCTGGCTGAACGTGCCGGAGTTGGCCGCGTTGCTTGTGGCGATGCTGCCAAGGCCCATCGTCACGCTGCCCGTGCTGTTAACGCTGTTGGACTGCTTCTGGTTCAACGCGGAGGCGTCGTCCCGTCCGATGCCGGCGATGTCATTGTTGTATCCGGAATTGGCTGATTTGTCCCAGATCGTTGTCGCGACGGAATTCAGGTAATTGTACGTGGAGCTCGTTCCCGAATTGCCACCCAGCGTGATGCCGTGCTTGATCGCGAGGTAGGATTCCACCTGCTTGATCTCGGTGGCGTTCTGTGTCCGTTTGTACCAGATCACTTCCTGCAGATCACCGGGGAGGGCCCCGTTGATGGTCGCATTGCCGTAGCCGATCATGAGAATGTCGCCTGTCATACCACCACCGGTCGTTATGGCCGAAGTGTTGTACGCACCATCCATCCCCATTCCGAGCGTGGTGGTGGAGGTGTAGGCGGAGAACACACTGGAGCTATTCAACGACGCGTCGACAGGGCTTGCCGTATTCACTGCGCTGGTGCTTGTCCGGTGGAAGTCGGCACTCGCATCGAGGACGCTGAGGCCTGGATCATTGCCGCTGTTGTCCGTATCGTCAATGCCCATGATCCGGCCGTCGTTCGCAAGCGAGTTGATCCGCGCCACACCGAACATCGTCATCTCCGTGGCCTGGAAGGTGCTTTGTGGAGCGAGTGAACTATTCAGGTCCTTGAAATGGTTCGCTGAAGTGAAGTTGTTGAAGAAGGGTTGGAAGTTGTGTGCGGCATCCGCGAGTTGCAGCGTGCGTGTGCCTATCGTTTCGACCGGATTCTTGGACTCGGAGAGATCATCCCAGTCGGCTGCGTTGTTCCCAGGGGTGACACCCGAACCATCCGTGCTGAGCCAAAGCGACAGACCGGCCCACTGACCGCCCGGTGCGATGATGTTCTTGGCGAAGGTGAAGAACTGGCCGTTCGTGAGATCGACGCTCGCCTGACGGTAGGCCACGCTATTGATGGTGATGGCCGTGGTGGCATAAGAGACATCCGATCCGTTGAATGTGGCATCACCGCTCACCACCAGCCGGACGGAGGCGTCGGTCTCGGGCCAGGCAACGGTGACGGTGCCAACGGTACCGGTCTCTTGTATCTTCCAAATGCGGCCCAGGCGCGCGTTCAGCCCTGTAAGGCCGGTGATCGCGGTGCTGAACGTGGTGGCACCGTTGTCGGAGCCGGCGATCAGGAATGAGTTGTTCGTACCGATGTCCGTGCCGGAACTGTTCAGGCTCACCAGCGTTGTGCTGTTGGCGATCACCGGCTGCAGGCCTGCGTTGATGGAAACACTTTGACGCTGGTGCAGTCCACTGGTATTGTCGCGAGCGATGCCGAAGATGTTGTTGTTGTAGCCGGCGTTGGTGCCCGTGCTCCATACCGTGGAGCTGGCGCTGCTCAGGTAGTTGGTGCTCCCGTTGTTCAACGTGATCCCATATTTCAGTGCCAGGTAGGACCATACCTGCTGGCGTTGCCCGACTGTGAGGTCGGCGTTGTACATAAGCACCTCGGCGATGTTGCCACCGTCGAATCCGTACACACCATGCGTGTGGCCCACACGTAATTCAAGGTTCGTCGTTGATTTCGCACTGGTGTTCGTGCTTACCGTGGTCCCATTGCTGCATACGGAGACCACGTTCGTGGATGCACCATTCCCGAATCCACTGGCGATATAGGGTATCGTGGTCGAGACGCCGCTCTGTTTGGCCACGTTCGCCGTACCGCTACCGGTCCAGTTCTCTGTTGTAAAACCTAGGTCTGTATTCGGGTCGGACGTGGCAAGCACCCACCCGGCATCCCAAGCGGAATTGAACGTCTTTGCCACGAAAGGTGCATATGTGCCAGCCCCTGGTAGTCCCACAGCGAAAACGGAGATCGCTCCGTTGTTCGCATTCAGCGCATTGTTGTGCGCAACAGAGAAGTAGTTGGCCGTTGTGAAGCCGGTCGGTACATTCTGGAAGTTGTAAAGGGTGGAGTTGGTCACCGTGCCGTTCTTGCTGGCATTGCGGCCATTCCCACTAGCATCGGTCCAGGTTGCGCCGCCTGTATAGCCTTCTGCGCGCAGCCAAAGCTGCAGATTGGTGCCGACACCGCCTGGGGTTTGGGCGCACAGATCCACGGAAGCGAGCAGCAGTAAGGTCAGAAGGCTGGGACGTACCATGAAGGTCAAGCCCAATGCTGATCATGGGCGGGCTTTGTACGTTCATTTGTCGAAGAAGTTCCGCGTTCCATCGATCAAAGGCCCGCATGTGTTCGAAGCTGGGCCGACCGTCCATCCTTGGGTCAGGTACTTTGCACGAACATCCCAGCCTCCTTGACCATGCACCCGCGCCTGCTGACCCAATTCCTGACCGTTCTTCCATGCGTGTTCGTTTACTCCCAAGGCACCTGGACACAACTGGAGGATCACCCGGGCGGACCGCGGTATGCGCAAGCCGCATTCAGCCTCGGCGGCAAGGGGTACGTGTGCACCGGTTACAACGGAAGCCAGAACACCGCGGCGCTTTGGGAGTACGATCCGGGCACTTCGGTGTGGACCTCGAGGGCTCCATTGCCAGGTGGGGCCCGCCAATACGCCAGCGCATTCAGCATTGGCGATACGGGCTACGTGATGTGCGGCTGGGACAATGTGAACGATATCGACTTCAATGACCTCTGGGCTTATCACCCGGGAACGGATTCCTGGGAACAGAAAGCTTCGCTGCCGGGCCCACCGCGCTATGCGGGTGTCGCCTTCAGCATCGGCGGTATCGGGTATTTCGGCACAGGAGCCGCCAATGCCACTTGGTACAACGATTTCTATGCCTATGATCCGACCACCGACACCTGGATGGAGAAGGCGGATTTCCCAGGCAATGCTCGGCGCTGGGCCGTCGGCTTTGCAAGTGAAGGGAAAGGCTATATCGGAACAGGGGAGAGCAGTGGCATCCGCTACCGCGACTTCCATGCATACGATCCGGTTACCGATACGTGGCAACAACGCGCGAGCCTCACGAACAACAACCGGCGGCAAGCGCTCGCATTCAGCATCAATGACCAGGGCTATGTGGGCGGCGGTGTGGACTTCGTGGAGAACTGGAACGATTTCCACCGATACGATGTGGCCAACAACACCTGGGTCCCGGTCACATCCTTCCCACTTCCCGTGCGCAAGAATGGCGCCTGTTTCAGCATAGCGGATAGTGCGTACGTGGTTGGAGGCAATGGCCAGTCCCCCATCATCAGTGATGTGTGGCGGTACAGCGTGGAGGTGAATACCATGATCGAGGAGCTTGGTGCGGATGGGCTTATTGCTTTCCCGAACCCGACGAGCGATAAGCTGCGACTCAACACGATGCGACCGGTGCGCTACACCATCCTGAACGAGCTCGGCGCTACGCTGGCTGCCGGTCAGGCCAATGGCGAGATCGATCTGGGCGCTTTGCCTGCCGGGCTTCATGCCCTTGTTGTGGAAGAGGCTGGCAAGCGGACAGCCCTGCGCGTCGTCATTCAGCGTTGAGCACGATCCGCGTCAACACCCGTACCTTAGCTTTGGCTGATCAACAGGATCGACCCTGGTGGGCCGCCGTGTCCGATATCCATGAGCAAGACCCTATCCAAACCCGCCAACGCGAAAGCCGAGCTCAATGGCCACAGCGCGAACGGTTCGACGAAGCACGCGCAACGCCTCCCGGTGATGAAGACCTACAAGATCTTCATCGGTGGCAAGTTCCCACGTACCGAGAGCGGACGCTACTACCAGGTCCACGGCGCCGATGGCAAGCCTCTCGCGAACATCTGCCGCAGCAGCCGCAAGGATGTGCGCGATGCGGTGGGTGCTGCTCGTGGTTCGGTAGGCGGGTGGGCTGGTCGCAGTGCGTTCAACCGCGGGCAGATCCTCTACCGCATCGGCGAGATGTTGGAGGGGCGCAGCGCGCAGTTCGTCCACGAGTTGAAGCTCCATGGTGTGTCGCAAGCGAAAGCCGAAGCCGAGGTGGCCGCCGCGATCGACCTCTGGTTGTATTACGCTGGTTGGTGCGATAAGTACCAGGCGGTCTTCAGCAGCGTGAACCCGACGAACAGTTCGCACTTCAACTTCAGCGTTTACGAACCCACCGGCGTGGTGGGTGTGATGTGCCCTGATGACAGTGCACTGCTCGGCCTCGTGCGCATGATCGCACCGGTGATCGCCGGTGGCAACGCATGCGTGGTCGTTGCAAGCGAGCAGATGCCATTGCCCGCCGTGAGCTTCACCGAAGTGCTCGCTACCAGCGACCTGCCCGGCGGCGTGGTGAACCTGATGACCGGCCTGCGCAGCGAACTGCTCAAACCGCTCGTGGCGCACATGGACATCAACGCCGTTGTCGTGGCCGATGCCACCGCCGATGAGCGTAGAATGCTCGACGCAGAAGCCACCTGCAACCTCAAGCGCATGGTGTACCGAAAGGCCGGTGCCGGGGACCAGTCGCCGTACCCCATCCTCGAAACCCAGGAAGTGAAGACCACCTGGCACCCGATCGAACGCGGGCAGGGCGGGGGTGGGGGGTATTGAGTTCGGCACTTGATCGGAGCACCGGCACCTTGCTCGGCGGACAAGCCTTAGAGCGCATCCAGCATCACTGGTACGTGCAACTTCGTTCCCAACGCGTTGTTCAGCTTACGGATGAACTCCGCGGCGAGCAATGGCGATTCGAGCTCGTGGTTCTGGTGGACGAAGAAGTGGATCTCCTCGATGCCCATCTCCACCCACCTCCTCAGGCGGGACACCCATTCATCAAGTCGCGCGCGATCGCTCTCGGGATCGTTGGCGCCCACGTACCGGATGAATGCCGAAGGGGTCGTGAGCCGCATGTGCAGCAGGTCGCGTCGCCCGGCCGTGTCGGTGATGATGTTCATCACCCGGTATTTCTCCAACACATCGTAGAGCTGCTCGGCAACACCCTCGTTGTTGTACCAATCCGGGTGGCGGAACTCCAACGCTAGCTGCAGGTTCTTGGGCCAATAGCGCAGGAAGGGTTCGATCCGCGCACCATCCGCCGGAGAGAAGTTCTCGTGCATTTGGAGGAAGGCTGCGCCCAGAGCACTGCCCAAGTGGCGTATCGCATACACATAGTCGTCCACGAGCGTATCCACGTTCTTCAGGTACGCCAGATGGCTGATGTCCTGCACCACTTTAGGAAAGAACCTGAAGCCTGCAGGTACCTTCTTTGCCCACGTCGCGAACTGTTCGGGGGGGAATTGCCTGTAGAAGGTCGCGTTCAGTTCGATCGCGTTGAACTGCGTGGCGTAATATGCGAGTTCATCCTTGGTGCCTTTCGGGTAGAAATTCTTCAGGTCCTGTTTGTTCCATTGGGCACAGCCGACATGGACCTGTGCCGGGCCTTTACGCTTGCTGCTTTCCAGGGCCCTTGCCGTATCCGGATGGTCCCGTGGCAGGGAAAGGTCAAGGCCCTTGATCGAAGCGACCGCACCGAACTTCATAGGGCAAAGAAAGGAGGCACACGAATTTCTTCGGCATTTGACATTCAACCAAAGGGTTGAATATATTCGTGCCCTATGACCGCCCCTCGAACACTTGATCGTACGCTTACCGCACTTGCCGACCCCACCCGGCGGGCGATCCTGCAACACCTATCCTCCGGCGAGGCGCGCGTGACGGAAGTGGCCCAACCGTTCAGTATGTCGTTGAACGCGGTGAGCAAACACATCCTCGTCCTGGAGCGCGCCAAGCTGGTGAAACGTAGGAAAGTGGGCCGGGACCACTACCTCAGCTATCGGTCAGGACCATTGGACGCCGCAGCGAAATGGATCGACACGACACGCCACTTCTGGGCCTCGCGTCTGGATACCCTTGAACAATTGCTGCGCGATGAGGACGCGGCCAAGCCTTGATCGATAACGGACCAACAACCTGGGAACATGGACAAGTACGGGACCATCATTGCGCCGAACACCATCCGCTTCGAACGTTTGTTGCCAGGCCCCATCGAACGTGTGTGGGCCTATCTCACCGACCCGGACAAACGATCCAAGTGGCTGGCCAGTGGTCCCATGGACCTGCATGTAGGGGGTGATGTGGAGTTGTTCTGGCTCCACACCGACCTGGATACCACCAAGCCGGACGATCCCCCGGAGAAGTACAGGAACGGCCATCACATGAAGGCGAAGATCACGCGCTGCGAACCACCGTATGTGCTGGGCTATACCTGGGGCGCGCGCGCCGAGGCATTGTCAGAGGTCGTCTTCGAGCTTTCGAAGCAGGGCAACGATGTGCTGCTCGTTCTGACCCATCATCGCCTGCCGGACCAGAACGACCTGCTCGGCGTTTCCGGTGGCTGGCATACGCACTTGGACGTACTTGTGGAACATCTGAATGGTCGCACTGCGCCGGGCTTCTGGACCAGGCATGCAGTGTTGAACGCGGAGTACAAGCAGCGGCAGGGTGTCGAATGAACGTTCCGCGATGAACGATCCAGCTACGTTGGCGGCCTTTGCGGATCGCGAGCGTGATCCCGGGGCGACGATGGTGGGCGTTCTGGCCGGTACCGCATAGGGCGGCGTCACGCATCCGATCCGGACGTCGAGGTCTCCTTTTGTGTACGTTCACGACCCATGGCACGCGTTCTGCATCGCCTGCTCGCCGCACTGGTCACGGGCCTACTGGTGTGGGTGAATTTTGCGGTGCATACAGCGCCGCGCGTTGGATCCAACGAGGAACTGTATATGGCCCGCGCGCAGCTGAGGTTCCTCGAAGGCCGCCTCCACGCTGGCTTGGGTGATGAAATGCAGAAGCTCTTCCCCGAAGGTAGTGTCTTCACCCATGCGCTCTATGGTTCCGCGTGGTGCTCCTATGCGCTACGCAGGAATACAGCGGATAGCGTTCGTACGCATGCGCTGCGCGAGGCGCGTTGGGCTTTGACGCAGATCGAACGACCGGACGTGCAAGGCCGTTTCCCGGTCGCATGCGAACCGAAGTTCGGGGCGTTCTATTGCGGATGGCGCAACTCCTTGCTCGCCTCTATTGCCCTCCTGGGCGGTAGACAAGCCGAAATGATCGCACTGGACCGGTATAGCGCGGAACTGGATAGCGCATTCGCGAAGAGCACATCACCCTTCATCGAGTCGTATTCCGGTATGGCATGGCCTGCGGACAATGTGGTCGCTGTGGCGAGCCTGGTCATGCATCAGCGGCTCCGACCCAACACACACCGATCGACCATCGACCGCTGGTTGCGACAGATCGGGGAACGGTACGACGAGCGGGGTATGATCCCGCACGCGTGGGATCCGGTCGCCGATCGACAACAAGAGCATGCACGTGGTTGCTCGCAGGCGTTGATCAATGTCTTCCTGCCGATGATCGATACCACTATCGCTCGCGGGCAGTTCGATCGGTTCCGTCGATATTTCTTCATGGAGCGCCTCGGTGTGCCCTTGGTGCGCGAGTATCCAAAGGGCGTCACCGGCCGCGGCGATGTGGATTCCGGCCCCGTGATACTTGGTGCGGGTTGCGCTGCGAGCATCGTGGGTAGCGGGGCTTGCCGGATGAACGGGGATGTTCTACATGCGCAGGAATTCGATGCAACGGTCGAAGGTTTTGGGCTGGCGCTGGGTGATCGACGCAAGCGATATCTGTTGGGTGCGTTGCCCATTGCGGACCTCTTCATCGTTTGGGGGAGGTGTATGCCTGTACACGGGAATAGCGGCCCTTTGCCGGGTTTCTTGCGTTTCCACCTTTGGTCCGCTGCCGGTCTCCTTCTCCTCTGGTCGACATGGTGGGTGGGCGTCGTCCGGCGGTGGTACGGCGCTCGACGCGCTCAACAGGATCCCCAGTGATCGGCATTGTGTCCGGATCGCGTTGGAGGACCGAACGGTGGCCGGCCGGTTTGGCATCCGATCTGTATTGCTAACTTTCAATCCGCAATCCATTCAACATCGAAAGCCATGAAGCTCATTCTCTCCGTTGTGGTCGCTTTGTTCGTCGCCGCGCTGCAGGTCAACGCGCAAGCTGAACCACGGCATTACAAGACCGAACACCAGAAGGTCATCTTCGAACCGACGATGAACAAGGAGTCCTTGGAAGTCCTGAAAAAGGACCTGTCCAATCATGCGATCACGTTGCACTATGACGACTTGACGTTCAGCCCTGCGGGGGAACTTCAAGGGATCAGCTTCAACGTGAAGGATAGCAGTGGTCGCAAGTACGAGGCTGCAACGAACGATCTTGCCGGCGGCGGGTTCTTCGGGTTCGAGTTCGGTTTCGAGGATGGGAAGAGCACCGTATTCACGGTAGGCACCATCGAATCCAAGCCTTGACAGCCGCCCGGGGCGAATAGCCCCGGTCCAAGGTTATGCACACGCTGCCAGGGACGTTCACGGCCCGTGGGACAGCTGAACTGTGGCCCATTCCGCGGCCGGTGCATGCTGCGGATCCAAGGCACCATCGCGGTCCTATCTGAAGCGTGGTGAAGCTGCAAGGCAGCCACCTTTGTTGATAACCCGTTACCGGTATCCGGCACGGATCTCCTTCCGGGCGTTCTACCTTGTCCACACGTAACCAATCAATCCCCGACCCAATGCCAGCAGCCGTAGAAGCCTATTGCGTGAAGTGCAAAGCGAAGCGCAACATGAAGGACGCAAAAGAAGTAGTGATGGCCAACGGCCGCAAGGCGATGAAGGGCGTGTGCCCCACCTGCGGCACGGGCATGTTCAAGATCATGGGCAAGTAAGCCCGGCCGACATTCCAAGAGCCCTTCCGGTGAGAACCGGAAGGGCTCTTGCGTTCCATCCGTGCGCTATTCACAGGTCCGGTTGAAAGGTCCGGTTCTACTGGTGGCCTTCGTTCCGGGGGGCGGTTACCTTTACCGCCGTTCATGTCCGGAGCCGCGCTGATGTCCCTTGTCGATGCTGCCATACAGGCGGCTTTCGCCGGTGGAAGTGCGATCCTGGAGGTGTATGCCGGACCGTTCGACGTGGAGTTGAAAACAGACCATTCACCCTTGACCCTGGCGGACAGGAACGCGCACACAGTGATCGAACGGTCGCTTTCGCACACCGGCCTGCCGATCCTGAGCGAGGAGGGCGCAACTGTCCCCGTGAGCGACCGGCAGCGATGGCATCGTTACTGGTTGGTGGATCCTTTGGACGGGACCAAGGAGTTCGTAAAGCGCAACGGGGAGTTCACCGTCAACATCGCATTGATGGAACGCGACGACCATCCGTCCGGCCCACTGGGCAGTGCCGGACCCCTGGCCGGTGTGATCTACGCCCCTGTGAAGGATGTTCTGTACTTCGCCTGGAAGGGCGGTGGCTCATACCGGATGCACGGGGCGGCAACCCGATCGGCCATAGCGGCGTATGAACGCGTCGCCATGTCCACCCGTTTACCCGCTGCGGAGCCCCGTGCCGCCTATACCGTATTGGCCAGCCGCTCCCATCGCAGCCCCGAGACCGAAGCGTTCATCCAACGGAAGGAACAGGAGCACGGAACGCTCGCCTTCACGTTCATGGGCAGCGCCCTCAAGTTCGGGCTCATGGCCGAAGGTGTTGCCGATGTGTATCCGCGTTACGCTCCCACCATGGAATGGGACACGGCCGCCGGACAGATCATCTGCACCGAAGCCGGCAGGCAACTGATCGATATGACCACCAACGCACCGATGCGTTACAACAAGAACGAACTGGTGAACAACTGGTTCATCGTCCAATAAACACCGATGACAACGAAACGAAAGCCCGCCGCGCGCAAAGCCCATGTTGCCGCCGCCAGTAGACCCAAGGCCACCAAGGAGAAGTCCGGCAGGCGCAAGGTCGCCCTCATCACCGGCGTAACCGGCCAGGATGGCGCCTACTTGAGCGAGTTGCTGTTGAGCAAAGGCTATGAAGTACATGGCGTGAAGCGCCGCAGTTCACTGTTCAATACTGACCGTATCGATCACCTGTACCATGACATGCACGAGAAGGGGCGTCCCTTCCATCTGCACTACGGCGACCTCACCGACAGTGTCAACTGTCTCCGCCTGGTAAAGGAGATCCAGCCGGACGAGATCTACAACCTCGCGGCGATGAGCCACGTGGCCGTAAGCTTCGAGATGCCCGAATATACGGCCAACGCCGATGGGATAGGCACCTTGCGTTTCCTGGAGGCCATCCGGATCCTGGGTCTGGAGAAGAAGACGAAATTCTACCAGGCGAGCACCAGCGAGCTTTACGGTGGTGTGCTGCCCCACGCACAGAACGAGGAAACACCGTTCTACCCGAAGAGCCCCTACGGAGTGGCGAAATTGTACGGCTTCTGGATCACGAAGAACTATCGTGAGAGCTACAACATCTTCGCGTGCAACGGCATCCTCTTCAACCACGAGAGCCCGTTGCGTGGCGAGACCTTCGTGACACGCAAGATCACGCGTGCCGTGGCCAAGATCAAGCTCGGCCTGCAGAGCACGCTCTACCTGGGGAACCTCGACGCCAAGCGCGATTGGGGCCACGCCAAGGACTACGTGGAAGGCATGTGGCTGATGTTGCAGGCCAAAAAGCCGGACGACTTCGTTCTCGCTACCGGCAAGACATACACCGTGCGCCACTTCATCGATCTGGCCTTCGCCGAAGTGGGCATCAAGCTCGATTGGAAGGGCAAGGGCGAGAAGGAGAAGGGAGTCGACAAGAAGACCGGCAATGTGCTGGTGGCCATCGACAAGCGCTACTACCGCCCTGCGGAAGTGGACCACCTCGAAGGCGATCCCGCCAAGGCCAAGCGCGTTCTCGGCTGGAAGCACAAGTACGATCTGAAGGCCCTGGTGAAGGAGATGGTGGCGAGCGACGTGGAGCTCTTCAAGCGCGATGTATACCTGAAGAAAGGCGGACATAAGATCCTGCACGAGCAGGAATGATCGCGAGAGCGATCCTTCTGTTCCTTGTAGCGTCGACCCTCGGGGTGGACACATACGATCCGATACCATGAACAAGACCGACAAGATCTACATCGCAGGCCACCGCGGCATGGTGGGGAGTGCCATCATCCGAAAGCTGAACGCCGAGGGCTTCACCAACATCGTCACGCGCACCAGCAAGGAGCTGGACCTGAAGGAGCAGCAGGACGTGCGTGACTTCTTCGCCAAAGAGAAGCCCGATCATGTTGTGCTTGCGGCGGCGAAGGTCGGTGGTATCCATGCCAACAACGTGTACCGCGCACAGTTCCTGTACGAGAACTTGATGATCGAGAGCAACGTGATCCACTCCAGCCACGAGAACGGGGTGAAGAAATTGTTGTTCCTGGGCTCTTCCTGCATCTACCCGAAGATGGCGCCCCAACCCCTGAAGGAGGAAAGCCTGTTGTCAGGGATCTTGGAACAGACCAACGAGCCCTACGCCATCGCCAAGATCGCAGGCATCAAGCTGGCCGAGAGCTACCGTCGCCAATACGGCTGCAACTACATCAGCGCGATGCCCACGAACCTCTATGGGCCCAACGACAACTACGACCTCAACAACAGTCACGTGCTGCCTGCGCTCATTCGCAAGTTCCACACGGCGAAGGTGACCAACGCCGCCAGCGTCGAGGTGTGGGGGAGCGGTAGCCCGCGCCGGGAGTTCCTGCATGTGGACGATCTCGCGGATGCCTGCTTCTACCTCCTGCAGAACTACGATGAGGAACTCTTCGTGAACATCGGTACCGGCGAGGACCTCACCATCAAGGAGTTGGCCGAGTTGATCAAGGATATCGTGGGTTTCCCGGGCGAGTTGAAGTGGAACACGGAGAAGCCCGACGGCACGCCCCGCAAACTGATGGACGTATCACGGCTCCACAACATGGGCTGGAAGCACCGCATCGGTCTGCGCGAGGGCATCACCAGTGTCTATGCGGAATTCGCGAAGAGCGAAATGGCGAAGGCCTGAGGGATCGACCTGCCATGGCCGGGAAGGCCCGATGGATCCATCGGGCCTGCTTCTTTTCCGGCCGCCGCTATCCCGCTACCTTGCGGCCGAGTCCCGCCGGTTTGCAGAGCATCCGCTTCATCCATCCCTTGTCCCTCGCCTTCGCGATGTGCGCGTTGCTTTCCGTTCACGGGCAGCAGAACGACATCCCGTTGCAGCGCGATTTCTACATCGATGTGGAACGCAACGCGGCAACAGTGGGCGAGCGGGTCCACTCGGGGCTCAAACCCTTGATCCAGTCCCGCGCCGTTCTCACCAACGTGATGGGGCACCGTGTGGATACGGCGAAGTACTACTACTGGATCACCGAGAAGATCTTCAAGGACCACCTCCTGGAGGCGAAGGGGGAGGACTTCCACCTGACGGCCGATCCGCTCTTCCAGTTCGAGGCGGGCTATGATCTTGGGGACCCTACGGTCTACAGCGACACGAACCGCTATACACAAAGCATGCGCGGTTTCATCATCACGGGCGACCTGGGAAGCAAGATCTCTTTCTACACGATGTTCCAGGAGCACCAGACATTGGTCCCACAGTACCAATTCCTGCAGGCCTCCGCTACGGGGGTGGTATCCGGACAGGGCCGGGTGAAATACAAGGAGAAGCGGATCCTGGACTACGGATGGTCCCAGGGCAACGTGTCCTACACGCCGGTGAACTGGCTCAACGTGCAATTCGGCCATGGGAAGCACTTCGTGGGCCACGGATACCGCTCCGTGTTGTTGAGCGACCATGCGGTGAACGCCCCGTTCCTGAAGTTCAGCGCGCTCACGAAGAACAAGCGACTACAGTACAGCACGTGGGTGAGCAAGTTGCAAAGCGGCGTGCAAGGCAGTGATCGCCTGCCGACCGGCCAGTCCAGCGAATCGCTGTTCTATTGGATGCATGGCCGTTTCAACCACCTCAGCGTCGATCTCGGTCGCGTGCAGGTCGGGCTCTTCGAGAGCACCATTTTCGAGAACATCGATTCCAACGGTGTGCGGCCCTTCGACAAATTGGAATTGAACCCGGTGATCGGGGTGAACACCCTGGTGCGTGGGTTCGATGGCACGGGGAAGAGCCTGGTGGGCGTGGACCTTCGTGTGAAGCTGACGGACAAGGGATACCTGTACGGACAGTTCGCCACGGACGGTCCGGACGCTGGTCGATATGCGTACCAGGCCGGCATGCGCTGGTTCGACGTGCTGCGGAAGGACCTTCATGTGCAGTTGGAATACAACGCGGCAGAACCCTTCATGTACATGAACGATCCGGCGAAACTGGCCTATGCGCACGCGGGACTGCCGCTGGCCCATCCGATGGGATCGTACTTCACCGAAATGGTCGCGATCGTGGATGCGGGTGTGGGTCGGGTCATCGGACAGGCCAAACTGGTGCTGGCGAGCTACCATCGGGACCGAACATCGGAGGAGAGCCATGGCGGCGACCTGCTGAAGCCCGATCTCCCTGTGACCGGACCCGAGGGTCCCTTGGTACAGGAACTCTTCTACTACGACGCGAACGTGAACTACCTCTTCAATCCCCACACCAACCTGCGCGCGGTCCTCGGGGTACAACGGCGCAGCCTGTCCGAGGCGGTGGACAACGAACAAAGCACCTACATCTACTTCGGGGTGCGGACGGGTCTCTTCAACAGGTATTACGATCTTTGAACGGACCACCCACGTGAAGGAACACGGCTATATCCTGTTGCTCGGCGGCATCACCTCGTTCCTGGTGGTGCTGTTCACCATGCCTTCCTTGATCAAGGTGGCACGCATGAAGCATTTGGTCGACGAACCCGGGGATCAGCGAAAGGTCCATCACCGCAGCGTTCCCACGATCGGCGGCATCATCATTTTCGCCTCGGTGATCTTCTCCTACGCCCTTTGGTTCCCCAAGGCTTCCACCATTGCGGCGAGCGCGGCGGACTACAAGTCCATGTACCTCGCCATGGGCGCGGCCTATCTGGATTTCAAATTCGTATTGTCGGCCATGGTGCTTTTGTTCTTCATCGGGGTGAAGGACGACATCATCGGTTTCTCGCCGGTGAAGAAGCTGGTGGGCCACATGGTGGTGGGTTATATCCTGGTCATGATGGCCGGGATCCGGATCAACGACATGCACGGCATCTTCGGGGTGTACGATCTTCCGGAGTATGTGAGCATTGCGCTCTCCTTCTTCGTGTACGTGGTCCTGGTGAACGCCTTCAACCTGATCGATGGAGTGGACGGATTGGCCAGCGGGATCGGGCTGATCGCCGCCAGCGCATATGGCATGTGGCTTTTCCTCGCCGGTGATGTCGCCCTCTCGCTCCTGGCATTCGTTCTTGCGGGAGCACTGGTCGGATTCCTGGTCTTCAACTGGCATCCGGCGCGCATCTTCATGGGCGACAGTGGATCCCTCATCATCGGTGCCATAATCTCCGTGCTGGCCATCAAGGTGATCGATCACGACACCTCGAGGCTACCGCTGTACCTCAAGCAGATCCCCACGCCCATCTTCACCATGGCCGTTATCGCATACCCGCTGGTGGACACGCTGCGCATTTTCATCTACCGGATGTCCCGTGGTGTCTCGCCCTTCTCGGCCGACCGCAACCACATCCACCACCGTTTGATGGACCTCAAGTTGGGGCACCGCAGGACCTCCCTGATGTTGTACCTCTATGCCATTGTGATCATCGGGCTCAGCCTCATCACACGCAAATGGCATCCGAACATCGGGCTGATGGTGCTCGGGACCTCGGCCTTCGCGCTGGCGATGTTGCCGTTCGTATGGCCCAAGCGGAATGCGGCATGAGGTGGTCGGTCGTTCTTCTTGCTGCTTGCGGTGCCGCTGCCAACGTCCTCGGGCAAACAGGTTGGTCCCCGGTGAGCCGTGAGGTGGAGCGGCCCTTCGCCACCGTGTTGCAGGCGTACGGTTCCGATGCACATACGGCGATCAGGCCATATGCCATCGGTACGCTGAAGGCCACGAACATGCCGGACAGCCTTCAACCTTCATCGGTATTGCCGAAGCTGGACACATGGGCGGGACGCCTGAACGGACGGAAATTCCGCTGGGGACCCTTGTTGGAAGCCACTGGCGGTTACGGGTCCGGAACGACCTCGGGTACACTTTACCGCACGGGCGGTGGCTTTTGGGCCGATCTGGATGCCGGTGCGAAGGTGAACTTCCACTTGGACGCCTTTGCCATCAGCGAACGATTGCCAGGATACCTCGACACACTTGCCCGAGCCACACAGGTCACCCCGGGAGAGGGCTATGCCTATGGGTCCTCGCCTGATGTGACGCACTACGATTGGAACGGCCACGTGAGTTGGGATGCGCACAAGTACATCAACCTCACCTTGGGGCGGGGCAAGAATTTCTTCGGGGAAGGATATCGGTCGCTCTTCCTTTCGGATGAGGCGTACAGCTACCCGTACCTGCGTCTCAGCACCACGGTGTGGAAGATCAAGTACGTGAACCTGTTCTCCATGATGAACGACATCCGGGGTGCGAAAGGGGTGCCCTCGGAATACGGCAGGAAGTTCTCCAGTATGCACTACCTCTCGTGGAACGCGAGCAAGCGTATCAACCTGGCGGTGTTCGAGGGGATCATCTGGTCCACCGGTGACGAGGATTACCCACGTGGATTTGACCTGAATTACTTGAACCCTGTCATTTTCTACCGGCCCGTGGAGTACAGGATCGGCTCGCCGGACAATGCGCTTTTGGGTCTTGGGCTGAACATCAAGGCGGGGAAGCATGTGCTCTTCTACGGCCAATTGATGTTGGACGAGCTGTTGATGGACCAGGTCCAGCGCGGGGATGGCTGGTACGCGAACAAGCAGGCCTTCCAGATCGGTGTGAACGCGTACGAGGCGTTCGGTGTCGCAGGGCTCCAATTGCGTGGCGAATGGAATTTCATCCGGCCGTTCATGTACACGCACTCGGACACGCGCCAGAACTATGCCCACATGGGCCAGCCCTTGGCACATCCCTATGGTTCGAACCTCCAGGAGGCGGTTGCACAGGGCGACCTGGTCCGGGATCGTTGGGTGTACGCCGCGCATTTCAGCATGGCTTGGATGGGAAGCGACAACGAGTTCAGCTACGGGAACAACATCTTCCGTCCTGAGAGCGATCGCCCCAAACTCCCGGACAACAAGCCCGACGATTTCGGGTACCGGATCGGAAAGTTGCACCAGATCAACCTGTTCCACGCCGAACTGCGCGCCGGCTGGACGGTGGATCCACGCTCAGCCACGCGGCTGGAAGCGGCCTACACGCTCCGGGTGCGCACACCGTCGGAAGGCGATGGTACGGTCACGAACTACCTACGACTGGGCCTGGTGTGCCATTTCCGCGACCGTCATCCGGAGCAGGAGGTGCGATATGAGCTGAAGTGATCGCGGTTC
>DEQO01000039.1 GCA_002360495.1 Flavobacteriales bacterium UBA3364 | reverse complement strand
CCAAGATCGTGAGCGAAAATCCGATGACGGTGTAGACCAGACCCGCCAGAACGAAATAGAGGGGTTTGGGAACAGCCAATTCCTGAAGGTCCGTCAGTGCCAGACCATGCCAGACCCATGAGAGCAGGAACATCACGGTACCCGCAAGCAGCGCCGGGAGCAGGATATGCCGTCTTAGGATCATGTCGGACGCTTCTCGGCCACAAAGTTAGTCACCCCAAGAACCCGGCGGCGGCCGTACTTTGCTCCTCTGAATGGAATACGACCGCCCCTTGATCCGGGTTGCCTCCCTCGGCCTTCTATTTCTATCAACACTGGTCGGTTGTCGAAAAGATCCCGAACCCGCACGTTGGGACGTTGATGTGCTGGCGCCATTGTTGATCACGCGGTTCACGATCGCGGACATCATACCGGATTCCTTGCAGGACGTTGCTTCGGATGGTTCCATCACATTGGTCTATTCGGAAACGCTTTTTGCCGTGGACATGGACACCGTCCTGGAGATCCCGGACACCAGTTTCGTCTATGCGTACGCCCTCCCCCTTCCGGGCAATGATGCCTTCAACTTGCCGGCCGGCTTCCCGGTGATCAGTGAAAACAACCTGATCCGGTTCGACCTGCCGGATCTGGCCTTGTCCAAACTGGTCGTCCGGGAGGGTATCCTGGACCTTCGGATGAAGAACAAGATGGGCAGCGTGGTCAATGGTTCCTTCGATCTGCCGGGTGCCATTTTCGCGGATGGTAGCTCGGGGCTCGAAGTATCCGTTGGACCGGGAACCGCAACCGATCCGGCCTTTTCGAGTACCCAACGGGACCTTGCCCAAGCATCCTTCGACCTGCGTGGACCTTTCTTCAACGAGGTGAACACGCTGGCCAGTTCAGTGAGCGCCCAACTGGACCCGAACGGCAGCGGTGCAACCGTGACGAACCAGGACAGCGTCGTCATCACTGTGCAATACCGTGATCTGGTAACGCAATACGCCAAGGGGTATTTCGGATCGCGCACCGTCACCGTAGGCCCCGAGACCAACGGGATCGGGTTGTTCGACAACGTCGTCTCGGGTACTCTTGACCTCGATCGTGTCCGCCTCAAGATCAAAGTTGAGAACGGCATCGGTATGGATCTTCGGATCCGGTTGAACAGCCTGCAAGCCGTGAACACACGTACCGGTGTCACCGTGGACCTGGAGCACGCCATCCTCGATGGACCGATCAACCTGAACCGCGCGTTGGACCTGGGTAATGGCTTCCAATCCAGCGTTTACGAGAACGATCTCGATAACGACGACAGCAACGTGGACCTGTTCCTCGAGAACATGCCGGATCAGCTCCAGTACAGCCTGGACATGGACCTGAACCCGCTCGGCGACATCAGCAATGGGAACGATTTCCTCTATCACGACAGCCGACTGCAGGCGCTTCTTGAACTGGAAGTACCATTGGACCTGATCGCCACGGACCTTGTTCTGGAGAACATCGTGAAACCGGACCTACCGGGGAACGAAGAGGAACAGACCATTCAGGACGGCACGCTCAGCCTGTTCGCCACCAATGGGTTCCCCTTTTCAGGGCGAATTGTCCTGGATATCGTGGACCGTGACCGGAACTTCCTTAGCGCTGTGCCTGTGCAAGGGGATATTACGGCGGGTATCCTCGGGGCCGATGGGTTTGTCAACGCCTCCACGGCTTCCGAACTTCATGCTGCGCTCACGGCCGAACAGATCGACCTGCTTTACGGCGAAGGCCGCTTCCGTGTACGTATCGTCTTCAACACTTCGGACCAGTCACAGCACCTTCGCCTGCTGGACAGGTATGCCATGGACCTGCAGATCACCGTTGGTGCGCGCTATTACGTGAACGGGGATGAGTAGGACGAGCGTCTTCCTGCTCACCGCTTGCATGGCCTTGAACGGGATGGCACAGCTGTTACCCGTGCCATCGGACAACTCCGTGGACCTCAACCGTGGATGGGGGCATGTTGTTTCCGTGCAAGGGATGTTCGATTACAATGCGAACTCGGTCTACAACGAACTTCCGTTGGCGATCCGGCGTGGCGGCTACCTCGGAACCGATCTCCGTGAACGGTCGCGGAACGCATTGCACGCTGGTCGGAATGCGGCAGGGAACATCATCGAGGGACGCATCAACTGGACAGGTCCAGCGTGTTTCGAAGCACTGCCTGGATGGCGGCCGGTGGCGAGTATCGCGCATCATGATGTTCGCGCTACCCGGTTCACAGAGGATCAATACACACTCGCCTTCTTCGGGAACGCCGAATTCGAGAACGAACAGGCGATCCTTGCCCCCTCGGCTTACGAGGAGGTCCGTTACCAAACGATCGGGGCCGGGTTACAACACGCAGCGTCCGGATCATACGTGCGCTTGGATCTGGTACGGGGCCAGGCCTATGCAGCCGCTGACGTAAAATGGGCAAGCCTTTCCACCGGGGAAGATGGCCGTACGTTGCGGACGACCTTTCTGGGCGACTACTACGCGAGCGATACGGCGGGGGGTGGTTTCGATCGCACGAATGGGCTCGGTATTGCTGCGGCAGCGCGGTGGAACACGAAGTCCGGACCGGGAGAACATGCGGTCGATCTTGGACTTGCTTTGGAAGACTTCGGCTTCGTTGTCTGGGATGCGAACTCGGTGCGGATCCAGCAGGACACGCTCTTCACATACAGGGGTTGGGAGGTGGAGAACATCTTCGCATTGGACAACGTGAACATCGGTGAGGACGAGTTATTGGATACCTTGGGTCTGCGGTATGAGACCGGCGCATTCACGCGGTTGCTACCCTTCCGGGCGAGTATCGATGCCTCGATCCAATTGGGAGGTTCGTGGCGCCTTGGAATGGGTGTGGAGCAGCGCAACCTGCCGGGCTTCGTTCCGCAGGTGACGATGATGGGCAGCCGCCGCATAGGTACCCGGACCCTGCTCGCTGCGACAGCCAGTTATGGTGGATCCGGAGCACTACGGGTCGGTCTGGCGGCCAAGCGGCGATTCGGAAAGCGCGTGCTCGCGGAGCTTTCCACGCCCCATGTTCCCGGTTTCTTCACGGGAAGGACCCGCGGTCTTGGTCTGACGGCGGGGATCGGTTTCGCTTTCTGAAGGGTCCCTATGTCGACACGGACAAAATGGTCGATCTACGCCTTGGCTGGCCTGGGGCTCATGGTGGTGATGGGGATGGCCGGTCTAGCCTATGCTCGGCTCACCGGAGCACTGCAGTTCTATGTTGTACCCACAGCAGGTTGCGAGCCGGCCATTCCCACGGGCAGTTACATCATGGCACAAGGAGAACGCCGTCCTGGGTTGTTCGACCTGGTATGCTACATGCAGACCAACCCCATGTACGAACGAGCCATTTTCGTTCAACGCGTGTGCGGCATGCCGGGTGATACCGTGCAGATCATTGAAGGCAGGCTGCACATCAATGGAACGGACCGTGATAAACACCTGCGGTTGAAGCATTGGTACCGCGTTCCTCCTTCGGTGCGCCGTACCATGCACCAACAAGGGCTCTACGCAGTGAACGACTATTTGCGCACTGCGGCCGGTGACTCTACGGACCTGAACATGGAGGACCGGATCATGGAACAGTTCCCGAACACGCATCGTGTAGTGGCAGCCGAGCCGGACGAGCAGATCGAAGAAGTCTTTGCCAACGGATGGAACCAAGACCGGTTCGGCCCGTGCGTAGTACCCATGGACCACTACTTCCTACTTGGCGACAACCGGAACCAAAGTCTGGATTCGCGCTATCTGGGAATGGTCCACGCGCAGCAGATCGTTGGAGTCGTCTTCCATGTGTTCTGATATGATCAGCAGATACATCCAGCCGGTCGCTATCCTGGGTCTGTCCTTTCTTGGCCATTCATCGAGCATGGTCAAGCCCGACCGTTCCGCCGCCCGCATCGTCGACCCCCGGAAAGAGCCGATCACCTTCCATTTGAAGAATGACAGCGGCGCGGTGTTCGGGAACATCGGATCGTTGAAGGGTTGGGTGGAACGCCGTGGCAAGACCGTCCGGTTCGCCATGAACGGCGGCATGTACATGCCTGATCGATCCCCTGTCGGACTTTACATCGAGGATGGAAAGATCATCCGGAAGATCGACCGGCGGACAGAGGGATCCGGCAACTTCCTGCTGCAGCCGAACGGTGTTTTCGGCATCCTGGACGATGGCAGCGCATTCGTTCGCCGCACGGCGGATGTGACCAACATGCTCCATGTCCGCTACGCCACGCAATCCGGGCCGATGCTGGTCGTCGACGGCGCCGTGAACAAGCTCTTCACGCCGGGGTCGAAGAACCTGAACATCCGCAATGGGGTCGGCATACTGGCCGATGGTCGCGTGCTCTTCGGCATCTCGAGGGTGCCCGTGAGCTTCCACGACTTCGCGACGTGGTTCAAGGATCGTGGTTGCAGGAACGCGCTATACCTGGATGGTTTTGTGAGCAAGGCCTTCATTCCGGAAGAAGGGGTCGCAGAAATGGATGGGGAACTTGGCGTGCTGATCGCGGTCATCGTCCCGGAATAGGGCAGCACCCCGCTCCTACCTTCGCTGTATGAACTGGTTGTTGCTCGTTGTCGCCGGTCTCTTCGAAGTGGGATTCGCTACCTGCCTCGGCAAGGTGAAGGAGACAACGGGAAGCACTGCGGGTTGGTGGATGGGCGGCTTCTTCGTGTGCCTCGCGATCAGTATGTACCTCTTGTACAAGGCCGCACAGACCCTGCCCATTGGCACGGCCTATGCGGTCTGGACCGGCATCGGAGCAGCAGGAACGGTGGTGGTAGGCATCCTCTTCTTCAAGGAACCTGCGGAGATCTGGCGCATCTTCTTCCTGGGCACATTGATCGCCAGTGTGGTCGGTCTGAAGGCGGTTTCCCACTAGACCCGGTTCAAGCTTCGGTCGTTGCCATGGTCACGGACCCGCTGCTCCGGACCAAATTCGCTCCATGAAGATCTCCATCGTCGGATGTGGCAACATGGGCCAGGCCTATGCACGCAGCTTTCGCAAGTACGGCTTGGTGAAAGCGGAAGATCTGCTGCTCGTTGTGCGCAGTGAGGGGCGACGGTCGCAACTTCAGGCCTACGGCCGGGTGACCACGGAGATCTCGGCCGCCATTGGTGCGAGCGATCTTGTCATCGTCTCTGTGAAACCGCAGGATCTCGGGGGTGTTGCCACTGCGTTGGCAAGGGTACTCCAACCCGGACAGGTCGTGCTTTCGATCATGGCGGGTATTACCATCGCGCGATTGCAAGGCGCGTTGCAGCACAGCACGATCGTTCGGGCCATGCCGAATTCACCGGCACAGATCGGGATGGGCATAACCGCCTACGCCACGGGAACGGAGCTGAACATGCGACAGACCCTGATGGTGGAGCAACTGTTGAACAGCACCGGTCGCGCTGTCCATCTGGCGGATGAGGCGATGCTGGATCCCGTGACCGCGCTGAGCGGAAGTGGTCCCGCGTACTTCTTCCACATCGTACGCACGTTGGTGCAGAGCGGGACCAGGCTCGGCTTGGAACCACATGTGGCGAGCGCGTTGGTGAAACAGACCATGCTGGGCAGCTACCACCTGATGGAGCATGCCGACCAAACGCCGGATGAGCTGATCAAGGCCGTGATGAGCAAGGGCGGTACGACGGAAGCGGCCTTCAACGTGTTCCGCGAAGAGGACCTCGCTGGTGTGTTGGACCGCGCGTTGGTTGCCGCGAGCGCGCGGGCCAAGGAGCTATCGGGTTCTTAAAGCACGGTCACTTCCGTCCTCCGGTTCAGCGCCCGACCCTCCTCCGTATCGTTGGTTTCCACGGGCTTGGTCTCTCCGTAACCCTTTGCGGTGATCCGCGCAGCGTCGATCCCTTTGCCGATGACGAAATCACGGACGGCCTGTGCCCGCTGGTCGCTCAAGGTCAGGTTCGCAGCGTCGGCACCCACGTTATCGGTATGGCCACCGAGCTCGATGCGCAACGTCGGGTTGGTCTTCAAGAGGCCGACAAGCTTGTCCAGCTCCGCGTTCGACGTAGGTAAGAGTTCGTAGCTAGCCGTATTGAAGAAGATGTTCCGTAACGCAATAACGCTGCCGGCCGAGAGCGGGCTCAAGGGAACATCCAATGTGATCGGTTCCTGCGGTGATCCCTTTGCTACGTCGTAGTTCTGGGAGAAGAACAAGTACCCTTCGGAACTGGCGTTCAATGCATAGGTGCGACCAGCAGGCAGGCAGACCAGGAATTCACCGGTCTTGGGATCGCTGTAGGCCCCTGTGGCGAGCTGGCCGGTCGATACATCATAGAGTTGCACATCCGCTTCAACAGGGGCTGCGGTCACCTTGTCGTAGACCTTTCCGCGGATGTAGGTGACAGCCAGTGGTCGTGCCTCAGGATACAGGTCGAAGCTGTACAGGTCAAGATCGCCCAAACCGCCCTTCCGATCGCTCGCGAAGTAGGCCACATCGCCGCTCGCGTTCACCAGCAGGCTGTTCTCATCGGCACCGGTGTTGATCGGATAGCCCAAGTTCAACGCCGGTCCCCAAGAACCATCCGCTTGTTTGCGGCTTAGGAAGATGTCCAGACCGCCGAAGCCCGGATGCCCGTTGCTACTGAAGTAGAGCGTGTTGCCATCAGGATGGATCTGCACACTTTCCTCCTGGTATTGCGTGTTGATGGTCTCGCCGAGTTTCGACGGCTTGCTCCAGGACCCATCGTCCTGCATCGTCGTGGTCCAGATGTCCATGCTTTTGATGCCGTCACGGGCCACCGATCCGCGGATGTAGTAGATCGTGCGTCCATCGCTGGCCATGCTGGGCTGTGTTTCCCAATGGCTCGAATTCACCGGAGAGCCGAGGTTCTGCGGCACACCCCAGCGATCCCCGATGCGGCGACTGATGAAGAGATCGCAGCTGCCCTCACCGGACAATGAACCACCATAGGATCCATCTTCAAGGGCGCACTTCGTGAAGATCAGGAAGCGGCCATCGGGAGAAAGCGTGCCCGCACCTTCATTGAAGGCCTTCGTGTTCACGACAGGCAATGGGATCGAACCTTTCCAATTGCCCTCGAGATCACGGCGACTCACGTAGAAATCCTCCTGCATGCCCCAGGGTTGGATCTCCGGTGCTTTCACACGGCGCGTGTAGATCAACGTTCCGTCATCCGCCGTCAGGCACGGGTAATACTCGGGGTCCACACTGTTGACGTTCGGCCCGAGGTTCTTCGGTTCGAAGGGCACCGGCTGCTGTATGGCCTTGGCCGCGAACGCACAATTCTTCAAGCCCATGCGCGCCCGTGCTTTGCGCTGCGGCTCCTCCTCCATCTCCAGGTAGGTCTGGTAGTTCTTCTCCGCTTGGGCATACTGACCGGCCTTGAACTCCAGGTCCGCGAGGTGCAACAGTGCTATGGGGAAGAAGCGCGGGTCCACGGCGATGGCTTCGCGGTAGCGCGTCATGGCCACATCGTCCTTGCCTTGCTGTTCGGCGATCTCCGCCAACATGATCCTGGGTTCGACGAATCGTTCGTCGGCTTCCGCAGCTTTGCTGAACTCGCTTTCCGCGCATTCCCACTTCTGCATCCTCATGCATTCCGATCCGCTCTCGAAGCGCTTGATGGCGCTTTTGTCCGTGGTGCTGTACCCACCGGGCTGGGCTTTCAGAACGGTGAGCAGCGAGCAGCCTGTGGCGAGCAAAAGCACCAGGATTCGATGTGCTCCTATCCGCCACTTGGAGGGTCGATGATGTTCGGCACCAATGGCCGTTGGCCGATCGTTCTCGTTCATGGAATATTCAAATACTTGTGCGTCTGCAAAGAGATCTTCCACTCCGGGTTCGCCTTTACATGGTCCACGATCAGCGGCATCATGGTTTCGCGCTTGTCCCATTCGGGTTGTAGGAAAAGGGTGCAAGTCGGGTTGGCTTGTGAAGCATGCTCCTGGGCCCATTTCAAGTCGTGGTTGTTGAAGACGATCACCTTCAGTTCGTGGGCTATCGCGTAGAAAACCGGCAACGGTGCCTTGAACTTCTTCGGACTGAAGCAGATATGATGCCAATCGCCGCTGAGCGGATGGGTTCCGCTGGTCTCGATGTTCGTGCGGAAGCCAGCAGCGCGCAATGCATCGGTCAAAGGAGTCAGCTCATGCATCAATGGCTCTCCTCCCGTGATCACGGCGAGACGAGCCGGGTGCCGGGCCGCTTCAGCGACAATGTCCTCCACGGACCGTAGAGGATGGGCCGAGGCATCCCAGCTCTCCTTCACATCGCACCAGGTACAGCCCACATCACACCCACCAAGGCGGATGAAGTACGCGGCATGACCGGTGAAAAGACCCTCGCCCTGAACGGTGTAGAAGGCTTCCATGACGGGGAGCAGCGCGGACATCGCGGCAAAGGAACGGAAGCGGATGCGTTCACCCTCGCATTCGTCCCATGACCAAGAAAAAGCCCACACAGGGCCACGTTCAAGGAACCCATGGTATCACATGGGCGGGACCGCGATGATGGCTTTCGTAATCCTCTTGTCCCCGAAGGGAGCACCCGAAGGTGTTGAGGCCCGCCGTAGACCACCGAGGGTGCGATCCCTGATGGAAATTGTTGGTTCCGATGAACAGATGGCCTGTGTGGGCTTCGCGTTGCACCCGGTGGCGGGTGGTTGATGCTTCTTCAGGTCGATGGAAAAGAACGACTTCGGTACGAAAGTATGGTCAGCCAAGGGCCGAATGCAAGGAACGGTGGATAACTCTTTGAGGGCACGTGCTCATTCGGCCGCAAAGGTCATGCGCTCATGTCGACAAGCGTTCCGTTCGGACCTGACGAACGAGGGCCGCCACCGGCCGGGTCCGCCTCGCCCATGAGCACGTGTGCGCGGAAGGGCGATGTGGCTACAAGGGCACTCGGGCCTAGGCGGAACCGCAATTCGCCCCTATCCCTCCCCCTTCTGCCCCACAAAGTGGTCCTCTTTGTCCTCGAAGAGGATGTTGAACGTGGTGAGGCTCCCGTAGCACCGGGTGATGTATTGCTGCAACTCCACTTTGTCCGCCTCACTAAGTGCGGGATGCGCGTTGATCTTCTGTTCCAGCACCCTGAAGCGGTCCCGGATCATGACGATCTTGTGGAAGAAGTCGTCGATGGGCAGTTCCTTGCTTTTCAACGCGGCGTCCTTTGGGCGCATCTCCAACGTTCCGCCTTCGTACTTACGGGCCATTTCCACAGGGCGTTGCGGCTGCTGCATCTCCTCAAGCACTTCGCGGAGACAGTCCCGCACCGTATCAAGGTCCAACGGTTCCTGGCCGATCTCCGCACCTGGTGCGATGGTGACCAAGTCCGGAAAACTGCGGCTGATGGGCTGTTCGCCGTGCTCGCGGAAGAAGATGTGGATGGTCCGAGCGTCCATTTCGTAGACCACCCCCACTCCCATGGTCGGATGTTTCACACGGGCACCGATGCTGATGTCGTAAAGTTCCATGATGCGAACATACTTCGCCACGGAACAAGCCCGATGGGATAGCCCACCATCGGTCGCTTGTAGGTAGACTTGTGGCCCCCGCCATGCCCAAGGTCCTCGTCCTCTTCGCACACCCCCGGTTGGAGAAAAGCCGGACGAACAAGGCTTTACTGCGGCGTTTTCCGAAGCACAAGGACATCACCTTTCGCGACCTGTACGAGCTCTATCCTGATTTCAACATCGACGTCCGGAAGGAACAGGCCCTACTGACCGGACACGACATCGTGGTTTGGCACCATCCCTTCTATTGGTACAGCGCGCCCCCCCTGCTGAAACAGTGGATCGACCTCGTACTCGCCTTTGGCTGGGCCTACGGGCCGGGCGGAACGGCGCTGAAAGGAATGTCGGTGTTCCAAGTCCTTACCACGGGAGGACCCCAACAAGCATACTCCTCCGAAGGGTTCCATGGATCCACCATGCACGAATTCCTGCGCCCCATGCAACGGACAGTGACGTTGTGCGGCATGAACTGGATTCCACCGTTCGTGGTGCATGGTACCCATCAGTTGGGCGATGCCGAGTTGGAACGTTCCGCAGAGCACTATGCACTGCTGCTCACCTCCTTCGCCGAAGGTCGGACAACAGCCGAACAAGTTGCGGAGAAGGCCTATCTGAACGACGCCTTACCCCTAAGGACCATTTGATGAGCGGCTTCCTAGGCAATGCTGTCGTGTATCTGGGAGCGGCCGTGCTCTGTGTTCCACTGGCCAAGCGCCTGGGACTTGGCTCCGTGCTTGGATACCTGATCGCGGGCATGGTGATAGGTCCATTCGCCTTGGGTTTCGTTGGACAGGAAGGCAAGGACATCATGCATTTCGCCGAATTCGGTGTCGTGATCATGCTCTTCCTGGTGGGACTTGAATTGGAACCCGAGATGCTCTGGCGGATGCGAAAGCAGGTCGTTGGTCTGGGGGCGGCGCAGGTCGCACTTACCGCCGTGTTGCTTGGGGCGTTCTCATTGCTTGTCGGTTTCTACCAGTGGCAGGCCGGTCTCGCAGCCGGACTTGCCCTGGCCATGAGTTCCACCGCCATCGCGTTGCAATCGTTGAAGGAAAAGGGGGTGATGCACACCAGTGCGGGCCAGAGTTCGTTCGCGGTCCTTCTCTTCCAGGACGTCGCCGTGATCCCCATCCTCGCTTTGCTGCCCCTGCTTGCTTCCGGATCGGACCATCCAACACCCGGGTCCCATGGCCTGGGCACCTTATCCGGCTGGCAGCGGACATTGGTACTGTTGGCAGCGGTCGCCGTGGTCATCGTTGTCGGGCGCTATGTTGTGGTACCGCTGTTGCGCATCGTTGCACGTACCCGATTGCGCGAATTGTTCACGGCAAGTGCGCTGCTCGTCGTGGTCGGTGTAGCGGCGGTGATGGAGGTGGTCGGCCTTAGCCCGGCTTTGGGGACCTTCCTCGCCGGGGTGGTTCTGGCGAACAGCGAATACAGGCACGAACTGGAAAGCGACCTCGATCCGTTCAAGGGGCTATTGCTCGGCCTCTTCTTCATGGCGGTCGGCGCATCCATCAACTTCGACCTGATCGTCTCCAGCCCGGGCTTGCTGATCTCGGTGACATTCGGCGTAGTGGCCGTGAAGATCCTGCTGCTCGCGATCATTGGTAAACTGGCACGTCTGGGACCGGACCAGAACATGATCTTCAGTGTGGGACTGGGACAGGTCGGGGAATTCGCGTTCGTGTTGCTCACGTTCATTGCGCAACTGAGGATACTCGATACCCTTTGGGTGGATACGCTGATGGCCGTCACCGCAATGAGCATGACACTGACACCAGTGCTGATGCTCGCTACGGAACGCGTGATCGCTGCGCGCTATGGGCCCCAAGAGCGAACAGGCCGTGAAGCTGATGCGATACAGGTGCGGAACCGGGTCATTATCGCAGGCTTCGGCCATTTCGGTAGCACGCTGGGGCGCCTCCTCCGCGCCAACGGATTCGAGGCGACCATCCTGGACAACGATTCCGACCAGGTGGACCTCCTGCGCAAAATGGGCTTCAAGGTCTTCTATGGGGATGCGACCCGACATGACCTGTTGGAAGCCGCAGGTGCCCGTGAAGCCGAGATCCTCGTCTGTGCATTAACGCCCGAGACTGCACCGACCCTTGTGGAAACGGTCCACAAGCACTTCCCCGACCTCAAGCTGTTGGTCCGGAGCCGGAACCGAATGGACGCCTACGAATTGATGGACCAGGGGGTGCTGCACATCTATCGCGAAACGTTGGATAGTGCGGTGCGCATGGGGGTGGATGTGCTGAAGGAACTGGGCCAGCGACATTACAGCGCGTACCGAGCGGGGCAGAATTTCATCAAGTATGACCAGGCCGCCTTGAAGGAACTGGCCGCAAAGCGCCGCGATACAGGTGACTACATCACGAGTGTGCGCGAGAAGATCGAGGAACAGGAAGACTTGTTGCGCAAGGACCTTCACCATGATCCGGCCCATGGCGATCACGCCTGGAACAGTGAGGAACTGCGCGACGCACTGAAAAAGGCGTAGCCTATTCCATCACCCGGACCACCGGATAGCGCATGTAACCCGGTTCGAAATATGGCGAGCGTCGATAAACGAAGTACAGCTGTGCCCACGCATCCTTCGCGAACTCGGGTTCGACCGCACGCTTGTCCTCCAATGCGGCCTTCAGCACCGGATCCTTCGCCAGTAGATCGGCCGCGATGTCCTCGAAGACGTAGTCGCTGAACCATTCCTTCTGTTGAAGGATGCTGTCGAAGAAACCCCAGGCGAAGTAGCTGTCCGCACAACGCGGCTCCAGGATCTCCATCGCCAGGGCATCCGTTGCGTTGCCCATGGGAACGAGCACATCCCCGACCCTTCCCATCACCGTGTCGGTCTCGGTGGTCGTGGAGATGTTGCGGTGCAGGTAATGGCCTTCGTAGGGTTGCTTCACATCGGTGTAATGTTCTATGCGCTGGATCTCCGACACGAAAGGACGATCATCCTTGAGCACCTCCACTGGAACAGCATCCAACTTCAAGCGATCGATCACCTCGCGCCATGCCTGAGGGACCAGGTAGGCCACCGGTCGTTCGATGTGGAATGCAGGCGTGGCCGCATTCATCCAAGGCACCTTGCCTTCGGTCGGGCGGTCATGATCGTATCGGGTGCGCTGTAGCCCGCTGACGCCGCTTTTCAGGGTATCCACCGCGTATCCGCTCCACACGTGTGCCTCCACTTCGCTGGTATCAATGGACCAGTTGGTCGCATAATGCAGGTACTCCTCGGCACTTGCACGAGCTTGCCTGCGTGCGGCCAAGAGTTCCTTGGGATGTTCGTTCATGCAGGCCAACGTTCCGAACAGCAACTGCAACGTGGCGTTCACCCGTTCGGCGTAAGGTTTGAGCATGTGCGACTCGCTCAGGATGCCAATGCGCTGGCGAAGCGCGGCATATCCCGTGCTATAGCGCGGTCCATCGACGAATCCGGTAAGGCCTTGTTCCGGCGTGTTGTGCAAGGTCTCGAAATAGGGTCCCATCTTGATGTTGCGCGAGCCCATCCACTCGTACTGGCGTGGAACAAGGAACTTCTCCGTGTAACCGACGAGTGCCGTGTCCATCAGATCAGGATGCGAGACCATCAACTCCATCACGTACTGGTGGTCAGCGCCGTTGGTGACGTGCGTCTCGAAATAGATGTCCGGGTCCCAATGGCTCATCGCGCTGATCAAGGAACGGGTGTTGCGGCTGTCGGTCTTGATGAAATCGCGGTTCAGGTCCAGGTTCCGTGCGTTGCCACGAAAGCCATACTCCTTGGGGCCGTTCTGGTTGGCCCTGCTGGTGCTGCTGCGTTGCTTCGCGCCGCTGATGTTGTACACCGGAACGATGCAGACCGCTACGTTCACTGTGAGCCCCATGAGCTGATCGCTCTCCAGCAATGCCTGTGCTAGTAGCATGCTGGCGTCCACACCATCCGGCTCTCCCGCATGGATCGCATTGGTGACCCATAGGATGGTCTTGCCCGCCGCGCGTATGCTGTCCGGCGTGAAGCCACTGCCGTCGGAGAGCACGAAAAGGTGCATGGGCGAACCATCATCATCACTACCGATCTCCAGAAGCCTGGCTCCGCTGTGGATGCGGTCCAACTCGCGGTATCGAGCGATGGCTTGTTCCCATGTTGCCGTCGTATCGCCCTGAAAGCGCCACTGCGCGGATAGTTCAAGTGAGCCCGCTATGGACAGTAGGATCAGGATGGAGCGCATGGCCGAAGTTGCGGAAAGTCAGCCTTGCATCTCCATTTCGCTGGATTCGGACCATGCCATGGGAGCCCTCCCCAGACTACGATCGTGTACGAAGGTGTACCGCGATGAGCAAGTTGCCCACCGCCGCCTCACCTACTGGAACCCACGCCGTTCAGAGCCTTCGTCCCGCGTAGGACAGTGTGCTGGACGGATCGTTGCTCCTCCTACACGGATCCGAGGTCCTCTTGGGTGTCGACATGGATCGGATCGTCACGCCGACCCGTGCGACCTTGTCTGCCTGCCAGGTGCCGCTCACCGCACGCCCCACTGTGCGCCTCACGTGCTGTTGGTGGGCCACAGCAAACGAAAGGTGATCATTGGAAAAGGGGCATTTGAAGAACTCCATACGCATCATTGGACCCGATCTTCGGCGGGTCTGGCGATGGAATGACCTTTCCCGGAGCATCAATAAACCGGCGACCCCGGCACCAAGGCGGCGGCACCGGGGTCTTCGGAACACAGGACAATGTCCTGGTCAGAGGATGTTCAGCAAATGGTCAACAGCAACTCCTCGGCTTCGGAAACGGGTGCCGGGGCGGGTACGATAACTTCCACTCGAGCGGGTTCCACGACTGTTGGAACACGCTGGGCGAAGAGTTGTTCTTCGTCCGTGAGGCATAGCAAGAGGGTCAGCGTTTGAACAGGCCACATGGGGTAAGAGGGGTTTCTTGGGTGGCGGTCATCCTGAAAGTGATGCAAGTTGTGGTGATCGGGCATCGAATGTCAAGACGAATGGCTGAAATTCGTCGATGAAATTCGAATATTATCGACGAAAAAGGACCGAAATGGGAGTGGCCCGAGCTGCTTCCATGCGAACAAATACCTTCAGCCCCAGCCGATCGGCCTCCAATGAAAGAACCAACCGGTACCACCAACCTTCGGCAGGTGATCTGGGCCTCCTCCTTGGGAACCCTGATCGAGTGGTACGACTTCTACATCTTCGGCAGCCTGGCCACGGTGATCGCGAGCCAGTTCTTCCCGAAGACGGACCCCACGGCGGCGCTGTTGGCGACCCTGGCCACGTTTGCGGCGGGTTTCATAGTCCGGCCCTTTGGCGCCTTGGTCTTTGGACGCTTGGGTGACCTGATCGGTCGCAAGTACACCTTCCTGCTCACCCTCGTGATCATGGGTGGGAGTACGTTCGCCATCGGCCTGGTACCGAGTTATACGAGCATCGGCTTTGCTGCACCCATCCTGGTCCTCGTGTTGCGCTTGTTGCAGGGCCTTGCACTCGGGGGTGAGTATGGAGGCGCCGCGACCTATGTGGCCGAGCATGCACCACCGGGACAGCGCGGCTTCTACACCGCCTGGATACAGACCACGGCCACCTTGGGCCTTTTCGTTTCGCTAGGCGTGATCCTGATCACCCGCCATAGCCTGGACAGTGATCCAATGGCTTCGATCGCCAAGTTCAATGATCGGGGATGGCGCGTTCCGTTCCTGGTCTCGATCCTGCTGGTGATCGTCTCGGTATACATCCGGCTAAAGATGCAGGAGTCGCCGCTCTTCGCGAAACTGAAGAACGAAGGGCGTACCAGCACCAACCCGTTGAAAGAGAGCTTCGGTCACAAGCGCAACCTGAAGATGGTATTGCTGGCCTTGTTCGGTGCCACCATGGGGCAGGGCGTCGTTTGGTACACCGGCCAGTTCTATGCGCAGAGCTTCCTGGAGAATGCGTGCAAACTCGATTTCGACCAATCGCGCACCATCCTGATCTGGGCCATCCTGTTCGCCACGCCCTTCTTCGTTGTATTCGGAGCATGGAGCGACCGGGTCGGCCGAAAGTGGATCATGCTTGGCGGGATGTTGTTGGCCGTTCTCACCTACCGGCCCTTGTTCGGTGCCATGGAACGCGCCACTGCCCTGCCCGAGCACTGGCCCGTAGCCGCTGGATCAACCTCGCAGGAGGAACTTCAACAACTACCGAATGGTGACCGGCTGCGCAAACGAACGGAAGCCTTCGATCTCGCCAATGGTATGCACGTGGTCGGCATTACGACCGATACGCTCTTCCAGCATCAGCCTGAAACACCATCGAAGTCCACGACCAGCATCACGAAGAGCGTCCCTACGGGTACCTATTGGAAGCTGGTCGGGATCGTTTTCATCCTGATCATCTACGTCACGATGGTCTACGGGCCGATCGCGGCGTTCCTGGTGGAACTTTTCCCCACCAAGATCCGCTACACCTCCATGTCCCTGCCCTATCACATCGGAAATGGTGTGTTCGGCGGCCTCACACCGTTCATCGCCACGCTGCTCACCACGATGTATGCGACCGATAAGCTGGTGGGCCTGTGGTATCCGATCATCATCGCGTTCGTCTGCCTCGTGATCGGCGCACTATACATCAGCAACCGCATCGACCCCGATGTCAACGATTAGCGCATGGACCAGGTAAAACGCAACGCGGGCATCATTTGGATGTTGATGGGGCCGGTGGCCTTGTACTTCCTCATCACGATGGCCCTGGCCGAGATCGAACGGAAACCGGTATTGGACACCAAGATCCAGTGGGGCGTCTTCGTGGGTGTGTTCACCCCGATCGCCATCGGCCTCACGATCTTCGGGTGGTACGCATTCAAGGGGGAATACGACCGCCTGCCCACCCGTTCAGAGGAGATCTGAGCAGCCTCGCGCCATCGGGTGCGGAATACCGATAGTTTCGTGTCCGGCGACCTTACGGGCGAACTTGAACTTGCAAGTGCTTATCGAACAACTATGGGATCGAACAGCGCGACCCTTCGTATCGCACTAGCTATCGCTGTAGTTGGCGCGCTGGATGCACACAACGTGCATGCACAGGACCCGGAACTCTTGGACCATTTCTGGATGACCCAAGGTTACGTATGGTCGATGGACGTGGACGACGCCGAGGAGATCCTTTACGTGGGCGGCAGCTTCAGCGCATTCTATGCCGACACGCCCTATGGTTCGGTGATGGAAATGGAAGGGCAACCGTGGCCGGACCAGGACCAGGAGCGCCCGAACAGCTTTCTCAACGCTGTGATCTCCGATGGCAATGGAGGTTGGTACATCGGCGGGAACTTCACGCAGATCGGGGACCATCCCCAAGCCCGGATCGCGCACATCGGGCCGCAAGGGCAACTTCTTCCATGGAACGTGACCTGCGATGGCTCGGTGCTCAGCCTGGCCCTGTCGGACGGAATACTATACGTTGGCGGTCAGTTCACCTCGCTATGTGGCCAGCCGCGCGCAAATCTGGGAGCTGTGGACCTGAGCACTGGCGAGGCCACAACGTGGAACCCAGGAACCGACCAGGCGGTGGCCGGGATCGAAGTGGGCGAGAACACCGTCCATGTCGTTGGCAATTTCAACACCATAGGAGGACAGCCCCGGGTGCGCATTGCCGCAGTGGACAGGACCACGGGCCTGGCCACTGGTTTCAACGCGAACGTGGACATCTTCCCGAATGTCATCGAACTCGTGGGTGATACGCTGTTCGTCGGTGGCAATTTCACACAGCTCGGTGGCCAGGACCGTGCGAACATCGCTGCGCTGGACCCTTCCACAGGTGCAGCATTGAGTTGGGATCCCGGCGCCGACCAACCCGTGTCGGACCTATTGGTGGTGGGCGATCTGTTGTACGTCGGCGGCGGGTTCAGCAGCATTGCGGCCACACCCCGCTCGCGGCTGGCCTCTTTTGACCTGATCAGCGGAGAATTGACCTCTTGGTCACCGGAGGTGAGCGATGATGTATCCAGGATGGAATGGGCCAACGACCAACTTTACATCACCGGCGACTTCACGAGCATCGCAGGCCAGCCGCGGATCCGAATGGCATCCGTAGACCCGATCACCGGGGCGCCCACGGATTTCACGTGCCACCTGATGACGAGCGGTGGGACCGACATTCCGTGTGCGAGCGGCACAATGCTGTATATCGGTGGCCGGCATATCGGCGCAGGATCGCGCCTTCGACGCAACCTCGTCGCGATCGACATCGCCACTGGCCGCCCAACAGAATGGAACCCCAAGGCGGACGACCAGGTGATGGCGATCGAGGCATCGGGATCCAGTGTCTACATCGGTGGCTACTTCACGGAGGTCAATGATGTTGCGCGTGGAAGGCTCGCCGAGGTTTCCACGACCGGCTCTTTACTTCCTTGGGATCCGAACATTTCCGGCGAGGTCCTGGAACTGGCCGTTGACGATACACTCGTACACATCGGTGGGGCATTCGCCGCTGCAGGTGGTTTGCCGCGAGCGGGCTTCGCTTCGATCAGCCGCACTTCGGGGGACCCCACGTCGTTCATCCTACCCGGATACTCACCGGACGCTGATGCCCTCCTACCGGCTGAAGGGGACCTGTTCATTGGCGGGACCAACGTGCTGCAGAACTACTACATCCAGCGTATCGATCCGTCCACCACCGTCGTGGAATGGTCCCAAAGCGACGTGGGTTCCATCAACGACGTGGCCCTGATCGACAACACGCTCTTCGTAGCCTCTTCCACAGGACCACGTACCCTCCACGCCGGAACAGGCGAAGTGCTGCCTTGGTGGCCAACGGACGGCCCTGTGCGGTACATCGAGCATTTGGGCGGCACGGTCTGGTTCGGAGGATCATTCAGCTTCTTGAACGGAGCCCCTCATGGTCGATTGGCGTTCGCCGATGCCATCACGGGCGAACTGAACGATTGGGATGCTATGCTCGGCTCGAACGTCAATGCCATGGACCACGCGGGGAGCAAAGTCTTCGCAGGTGGGATATTCACCACGGTTGCAGGCCAGCCACGCCGGTCGCTCGTAGCGTTCGAAACCGCGTCCATACCCACCGGAATGGACTTGCCGCGCAGAGGATACGCTGCGTCGGTTCTCATCAGCCCGAATCCTTCCACGAGCCGGTCCTTCCGTATCCAGATCACGGGCGATCGACCGGCGACCATGCGCATCGTCAATTCACTGGGCGGCATTGTGTTCCAAGGCCCGTTCCAGGAGCAGTTGGATCTGCACGATGTCCCTACAGGGGTCTATGTGATCCAGTTGTTCGATCAAGACCTTCGATCTTCCGGGTCTGCGCGTTGGATCCATGAGTAACCACCGAATTGGAAAAGAACCACCGAATACCACCCACTGTGAGCACATCCTTCCAACTGAAGACATGGGACGCATACACCGCAGCGCACCAACGCAGCATCGACGACCCCGAAGGCTTCTGGGGCGAGATCGCTTCCACCTTCCTGTGGAAACAGCCGTGGCGCAGTGTGCTGGAATGGAACTTCGATGGGCCGGATGTGAAGTGGTTCATCGGTGGAAAGTTGAACATCACGGAGAATTGTCTTGACCGTCACCTTGCCGAACGAGGCGGGCAGGTCGCGATGGTCTGGGAAGCGAACGAGCCGGGCGATACTGCGGAACACATTACCTACAAGGCGCTACACGAACGCGTTTGCCGCTATGCCAATGTGTTGAAACGCAACGGCGCGAAGAAGGGCGACCGCATCTGTATCTACATGCCCATGGTGCCCGATCTCGCTGTGGCCGTACTGGCCTGCGCCCGCATCGGGGCGATCCACTCCGTGGTATTCGCAGGATTCTCAGCGCAAAGCATCGCGGACCGGATCGGCGATGCGCAGTGCAGCATGGTCTTGACCAGCGACGGTATGTTCCGCGGAGCGAAGAGGCAAGGTGTGAAAAGCGTGGTGGACGAAGCGCTCCGCTCCTGCCCTTCCGTCAACCGCGTCATCGTGGCGCGAAGGACCGGTGATGCCGTTGCGATGCAGGACGGGCGGGACGTCCGGCTCGAGGACGAATTGAATTACGTAGATGCCCATTGCCCCGCGGAGCCCATGGACAGCGAGGACCCGCTATTCATCCTCTACACCAGCGGCAGCACCGGCAAACCGAAAGGTGTTGTACACACCTGCGGCGGCTACATGGTCTACGCCGAGTACACTTTCCGCAACGTGTTCCAATACAAGCCGGGCGAGGTCTACTGGTGTACGGCCGATGTGGGTTGGGTCACCGGCCACAGTTACATCATCTACGGGCCATTGCTCGCAGGCGCCACCACCTTGATGTTCGAAGGCATCCCCACCTATCCTGATGCGGGACGTTTCTGGCAGGTGATCGACAAACACAGCGTCAACATCTTCTACACGGCCCCAACTGCCATTCGCAGCTTGATGGCGCAGGGCGATGCCTTCGTAGAACGCTCATCCTTGAGTTCGTTGCGCGTGATCGGATCAGTAGGAGAACCGATCAATGAAGAGGCGTGGCATTGGTACAAGACCAAGATCGGACATGACAAATGCCCCATCGTGGACACGTGGTGGCAGACGGAGACCGGCGGCATCCT
>DEQO01000197.1 GCA_002360495.1 Flavobacteriales bacterium UBA3364 | reverse complement strand
GTTGTTGGTGCCGTAGGTGATGTCGGCCATGTAGGCGTTGCGGCGCTCGGGGCTGTTCGGCTGGTGCTTGTCGATGCAATCCACACGCAGGCCATGGAACTCGTGCAACGGACCCATCCATTCGGCATCACGTTTCGCGAGGTAATCGTTCACCGTTACCAGATGGACACCACGGCCCGTCAAGGCGTTCAGGTAGACCGGCAACGTGCTCACCAAGGTCTTTCCTTCACCTGTCCCCATCTCGGCGATCTTGCCTTTGTGCAGCGCGATCCCACCGATCAACTGCACGTCGTAGTGGATCATGTCCCACTTCACCGTGTTACCGGCGGCGATCCAATTGTTCTTCCAAACGGCCTGATCGCCTTCGATCCTGATCGCATCCGGACGGGAGATGGCCAGTTGCTTGTCCAGTTCGGTGGCGCGAACACGCAATTCGCTGTTCTCCTTGAAACGTCTCGCGGTCTCTTTCACAACGGCGAAGGCTTCGGGCAGGATCTCCAGCAGCACCTCCTCCATCAGTTTCACACTGTCCTCCTGGAGCTTGTCCACCTCCTGGTAGCGTTGCTCACGTTCGTGGATGGCCATGTGCTGGTCCGCTTCGATCTCGGCGCGCAACGTTTCCACGCGCTCGTCGTTCGCCTTGGTGCGGTCGGTGATCTTCGTCTTCAGGGCGATGGTCCGCCCGCGCAGCTCATCGTTGCTGAGCCCGGCCAGTTTCGCGAAGGCCTCGTTGCACTTGTCCACCAAGGGCATCACCTCCTTGAGGTCTCGTTGCGCCTTGTCTCCGAATACTTTTTTAAGGGCCTTGGTAAGGGAACCGATCATGGGAAGGGAGTAGGGCGCCGGGTGTGGCCCGACGGGTACTTTTTTGTAGGGTGGCAAAGGTAGCCGAACGTCCGCAGCAGAGACCTTGCCGTGAATGGAAGGACTGCCATCGCGTCAGGCCGGACCGAAAAGCAGGAACCCCGGTCGCGAGTAAGGCTCGGACCGGGGTTCCCATGAAGTTCGAGATCTCAGTACTCGTCCTCGTTGAAGAAGAAGTCCTCCTTCGATGGATAGTCCGGCCAGATGTCCTCGATCGTTTCGAAGACCTCTTCGTCATCCTCGATGCCTTGCAGGTTCTCCACCACTTCCAGTGGAGCTCCGGTACGCATGGCGAAATCGATCAACTCGTCCTTGGTCGCCGGCCAGGGTGCGTCCTCCAAATACGAGGCTAGTTCAAGTGTCCAATACATCGAAAAGGCCGTGTTAGGGTCCGTGAAATTGGCCGCAAATATAGACGGATCACGATCCGTCGGACATCGACTTATCAACCGTGGGGAACTGCCTAAGGACGCGGCTTCCAGGGGGTATCCGCCACGCCGTTCATATGGGCGAGGTGCCGGGCGAGCACAAAAAGCAGGTCGCTAAGGCGGTTGAGGTAGCGCACCACGCTCTCCGGAACGGCCTCCGAGGCAGCCAGTGTGACGACCAAGCGCTCGGCACGCCGGCAGACGGTGCGGCAGACATGGGCCTGCGAAGCGGCCAGATCGCCACCCGGCAGGATGAAATTGCGCATCTCTGGTAACTCCTTGTCCATGCGGTCCATCTCGGCCTCCATGGCGCTGATGTCGGCATCTGTGATCCGTGGGACCTTGAATTTCTCGGCCTGTTCCTCGCTTTCGCTGGTCAGCCGCGAACCCAGGCTGAAGAGCTTCTCCTGGATGGGAATGAGCAGTTCGTCGCGCGTCCCCTTCGCGTGGTCACGCAACAGGCCGATGTGGCTGTTCAGTTCATCAATGGTCCCGTAGGCTTCGATACGTAAGCTGTCCTTGGGCACACGCGAACCGCCGAGCAAACTGGTTTGCCCCTTGTCGCCCGAACGTGTGTAGATCTTCATCGCCGGATGCGCTCAGTAGCGCAGCGTGAAATGCTCCTTGGCTTGTTCGCTGCGCAGGAACACCAGTCCCAGGTTATACAGGTCGATGGTGACGGTAACTCGCGGATGTGCCTTCACCTCCTCCCAAGCCTGCTCCATGCCGCGGCTCCAGTGGATGTCGTCGAACACGAAAACGGTGTCGTTGTGTGCTTTCGTCAGGCATTGCCCGAAATAGTCCACCGTGGGTTCCTTGGCATGGTGGCCGTCGATGAAGACGAGATCGGCTTCGCCCATACGCTGCAGGGTCTCGGGCAGTTTGCTGCGGAAGCTGCCCAGCATCGGCACGATGTTGCGTTGCTTCAACTGGTCGAAATGATGCTGTGCTATACGCATCGTTTGCGGGCAACCTTCTATCGTATACACGGTCCCTTCGTCCGCACCAAGCGCCAGGTATAGCGTTGTGATCCCGAACGAAGTGCCCAGTTCCAGCACGTTCCTGGCTTGGAAATACCGCGCCAGCCGGAAGAGCATCTGTGCTTGCTGTGGCGTTTTCAGCGCCGTGCGAGCAGTATCCGCCACACGACGGACGGGGAGATCGAACACACGTGAACCGGCGCCGAGGTCGTTCACGCGGATGGTCTGTTCGCTGTCCAACAGATCGTCGCGTAGGGCCTCGATCGTCCCGAATTCCGGAAGTTCGGTGGAAGACCGGAGCACTTGCGAGATCAGATCGTACACGAACGGGCTATGGACACCATGCCTGTTCCGTGCCTTCACCAGATGGCCCAGATAACTTCCGATCTGCCGGAATTGGTCGCTCATTCCAAGTTCCATCGAACGCCTCTCCGGCGCAGCGGCTAAAGGTAGCCCCGGTGCTGGCACAAGTCCGCGCCGACCGAGCGGTGGATCAACAGCGCGCTGTTGGCACGGGTGGCCTCATACGTTCTGATTGGCCAGTGCCTTGCGCGCTTCGCGGAAGTACTTCAACGGTACCCAAAGCATGCCGAAGCACTCTCCATCCTCCTTGCCCAAGCGCTTGTGGTGGACCTTATGTGCCTTGCGGATCCCCAGGAAGTAGGGGTTGTTCGTTCTCTTCAACCATTTGATACGCTGGTGGATGAAGACCTCATGCACGATGAAATAGGCGATGCCGTACACCAGTATTCCGAGGCCGATCCAGAGGTAGGGTGTGTGCAGTCCTTTCAAGCTTCCGATGATGAAGAGCAACATCGATGGTACAGCGAAGATCAGGAAGAAGGTGTCGTTGCGTTCCAGGAACCCGTAGTGGTCCTTCTTGTGGTGGTCCGAATGCAACGACCACAGAAAGCCGTGCATCACGTACTTGTGGGTGGCCCACGCCACGAACTCCATCGCGAAGAAGGTGAAGAGTACGATACCGATGATGGTCCAGATGCTCATCGTGCCTTGAACAACGGGTGCTGTACTTCAGTTCTGCGCTACCGGAAAAAGTTCCTTCAAGGTCGCATTACGGAACGAGAAGATCCCCTCCAGTTTGCGCCTTACGAAGATACCGTGGGCAAGTTCTCCGATGGGGCCAAGGGGCAATTCGTATTCAACGCGGTCATGCATCAGCACGCCACCCGGGACGGGCTCGAACGTATGTTGGTGCCACCAGCGCTTGTACGGGCCTGACAATTGCGTGTCCACGAACCGGACCGGTTCCTGGACCTCCTCGATCAACGTGGTCCATTTCAACGGAATACCCAGCACAGGCCTTACCGTGTAGTTGATGCGCTGCCCGGCATATGTGGGCCTGTCGTCGAAAGGCGCGTGGATCACAAAACCCATTTGCGGCGGTGTGATCACCGCGAGGTTCCTCGGGCTGCTGAAGAAGGCCCATGCCGCGTCGAGCGTGATCGGCAGGAATTGCGACCGCTCCAGGACATGTTGGGCCATATCCTCAGCTGATGACTTCCAATTTCGGATAGCGGAGCTTCCAGGCGGCGAGGGCCTTTTGGCTGGAAACGGTGATCACCGTACGGGCATCCAAACGGACCTTGATCTCCTTCACACCGGCCTTGATGGGTCGTTCGAGGATGAGCGCGGGCTTCTTGCGTGGCATTGTCGTTGTGTTCGTTCAGGAAGCGATCAACCGATCACTTCCAATTTCGGGTAGCGCTGGCGCCAGAATTCCAGTGCCTTTTGGCTGGCGAGCGTGATAACGGTACGGGCGTCCAAGCGGACCTTGATGGCTTTCAACCCTTCCTTCACCGGCTGGCTCAAGATAAGGTCCTTGCGTTTGCGTGGCATGACTAAGTGAAAAGTTGCGTTCGTAGTTCGTTGCTCTTGACCCGGGAAGCGAGAGCGAGCTTGTAGGTCTCGATGGCTCGCTTTCGGGCCACTTCATGAACGACCAACGGCGGTACATAGTTTGCAGATCCATACTCATGCACCCAATTCTTCACATAGTTTAACGCTGGATCGAAGCGTTGCTGCTGCAATTCAGGATTGAAGACACGAAAGTACGGCGCGGCATCGCAACCGGAGCCTGAAGCCCACTGCCAGCCCCCGTTGTTACTGCTCAATTCGAAGTCCAGGAGGTGTGACGCGAAGTAGGCCTCGCCCCAACGCCAATCGATGAGCAGATGCTTGGTCAGGAAGCTGGCCACGACCATGCGTAATCGGTTGTGCATCAGTCCTGTAGCATTCAATTCGCGCATACCGGCATCCACCAACGGATAGCCTGTTCGGCCTTCGCACCAAGCGTGGAATCCTACCTCGTCCGTTCGCCATGGAATGTGATCGTAGGCCGGCTTGAAGGCGCGCTCCGGATGGGGGAAATGCCATAGGATCTGCATGAAGAATTCACGCCAGATGAGTTCGTTCAGGTAGATCGGACTGACGGTGGAACTTCTGCGGACCAGATCGCGCACGCTCACCGTGCCGAAACGCAGGTGGGTGCTCATCCTGCTAGTGCCGTTCACCGCCGGCAGGTTGCGCGTTTCCGGGTAGTGTGCAAGAAGGTCGCTTTTCAGTTCCCTGGGCGGGATCACGAGGTCCGTTCGCTGGAAGCCTATCTCTTCCAACGAAGGCAGTGGAAGCTGTGGCGTTCGCCAGAGGCCCGTGAAATGACTTTCGCTGGGGAATGCCGCCATCATTTCCGGCTTGAACTGAGCACGCCACTTCTTCATGTACGGCGTGAAGACCGTGTATGGATCGCCATTGTCCTTCAACACTTCGCCCCGCTCGAAGATGCTGATGTCCTTGAAGGATCGGAATGGGATGTTCCGGGCCGCGAGCAACGCCGCGATCTGAGCGTCGCGCTGGATCGCATACGGTTCATGGTCGTGGTTCACCGTAACAGCCGTGACATCGTATCGATCGAGGATGTTCGTCCAAACGGTCCTGGGTTCGCCGTGTTCGATCAGGAAGCTGCTGCCAAGGTTGGCCAGTTGCTGTTGGAGATCGACCAGCGTACGGTGGATGAAGTCCACACGGCGGTCCTTCCTGTTCTGCAGCTTGTCGATAATGGAGGTGTCGAAGATGAAGAGCGGGAGCACGTCGCCATGTTCGCTCAACGCGCGGTACAGGCCATGATTGTCGTTCAGCCGAAGGTCCCTCCGGAACCAATGGATACTGATGGCCGGCTTCTTCATGCCCGTTCGGCAACCAGGGCCGCCATGAGCATGGGCCAACAATGGTGCAGCCATGCCGTGAATTGCGCCGGCGACCGTTCCATCTCGGTCCGAAGCACGTCGATCCCAACGAAGCGCCAGGCGTTCACTTCACTGGGATCGGGTTGCGGTGGTCCGCTGGCACGACCGAAGAACACGTGGTCCAATTCGTGTTCCTGAAGGCCGTTCTCGAACGTTGCGTTGTATATGAAACTGAACCGGTGTTCGAGGTCGGCGTCCATGCCCATTTCTTCCGCCAGCCTGCGTTTGGCGGCCATTTCCAACGACTCGTCCAAACGTGGATGGCTGCAGCAGGTGTTGGTCCAGAGGAGTGCTGAATGGTATTTGGAAGCAGCACGTTGCTGCAACAACAGACGGCCTTCATCGTCGAACAGGAAAACGGAAAAGGCCCGGTGCAGTGCACCTGTGCGATGCGCTTCCAGCTTTTCCATGGTACCCAGTACCTCGTCCTGCTCGTTCACGAGCACAACGTGTTCCTGGGTCGTGATGCCGCTCTCCATCGTCATCAGAGCATACCGAAACTGTGGCGCAGGTAGCTCGTGGTCAGCAGCGCTATCTTCCTGCGGTTGCGCACGCGGATGCGTTCAGTGAGGATCCGATCGCAAGGCAAGGCCTTGATCTTGTTGAAGAGCGCGACGAAATAGACATAGGCCATGTACACACCGAAGCGCGACCCGCGCGGCAATTGACGAATGCCCATCAACGCAGCGTCGAAGTCCGCCTGGATGTCCGCCTCGATCCGCTGTTTGGTGGACCGGTCCATGGCACGGACATCCACGCCTGGGAAGTAGCAACGCCCAAGGTTCTGGTGATCGTCCTTCAGGTCCCGGAGGAAATTCACCTTTTGGAACGCAGAACCCAGTTTCATGGCCGAGGGCTTCAATCGCTGATAGAGCGTATTGTCCCCGTTGCAGAACACACGAAGACACATCAAGCCGACGACTTCCGCACTGCCCAGAATGTACGTCTCGTAACTGCGTTGGTCGTAAGCACGGTCCTTGAGGTCCATGGCCATGCTGTCCAGGAAGGTGTTGTACAACTCAGGTTCGATGCCGAACCGGTCCACTACACGTTGGAAGCTGTGGAGAATAGGGTTGAGGCTGATCTTCTCGCTGATGGCACGATGGGTGTCCTCGCGGAAGCGAAGGAGCAATTCGGCCTTGTCGTGATCGTGGAAGGTGTCAACGATCTCATCCGCGAACCGCACGAAGCCGTAGATGGCATGTATGGGATCGCGCAACGGTCGGTCCAGCGATCGAATTCCGAGCGAAAAGGAGGTGCTGTAGGACCTGGTCGTGTTCCGGCTCGCCTTCAGGCAAACGTTGTCGTAGAGTTCGAGGGTGTTCATGCCCGTTGCCTTTTTGGAGCGTTTTCCTTTACGACAAGGTCCGCCACGACCTGGCCACTGATCAACGACGGTGGAACGCCGGGGCCTGGTACAGTGAGTTGACCGGTGTAGTACAATCCTTTCACGTGACGGTTCTTCATGCTCGGTTTCAGTACAGCTGTCTGGCGCAAGGTGTTCGCCAAGCCGTAGGCATTTCCCCGATAAGCGTTGTAATCCACCTTGAAATCGTTGATGCAATAGCTCCGTTCGTAGACAAGGTGCCGTGCCACATCCGTCCCGCAGCGCAGGCTCAAACGGTCCATGATCCGTACCCGGTAGCGCTCGCGCACTTCGGGTGTATCGGTCAGGCCTGCTGCGATGGGGATCAGTACGAACAGATTCTCATGCCCGGATGGCGCCACACTTGGATCGGTGATGGAAGGTGCGCAGACATACATCAACGGCTTGCTCGGCCATTTCGGGTCGGTGTAGATCTCGTGGACATGCTGGTCGAGCGACTCATCGAAGAAGAGGTTGTGGTGCTCCAACCCACCGAGCCGGGTATTGAACCCGCAATAGAAAAGAAGCGAGGATGGTGCCATCACACGCTGGTCCCAATATCCTTCGCTGTAATTACGGTCGGTGGATGAAAGCAGGTCGTTGTCGACATGGTGATAGTCCGCCGAGGCTATGACCACATCCGCGCGTAGGGTTGTCGCGCCCACCTGAACGCCGACTGCTTTGTCCTGTTCGACGAGGATCTTGTCCACCGGAGTACCCATGCGGAAGTGAACACCCTGGCTCTTCGCGATCCCGACCATTCCATCGATGATCTTGCCCATGCCCCCCATCGGGTACCAAGTGCCCAGGGACATGTCAGCGTAGTTCATCAGGCTGTATAATGCCGGGGTGCGGTCCGGTGCGGCACCCAGGAAGAGCACGGGGAACTCCAACAACATCCGCAGTCGTGGGTCCGTGAACGAATCGGCGACATGATCGCGCAACGAGCGGAATACCGTTGTGCTCAAAAGGCCCTTGAATACTCTTGGCTTCGCATACTCGAACCAGGACAGCGCCGGACCTCGCACCAGATCGGCCATGCCCAGGTCGTACTTGATCTTGGCCTCCGCGAGGAAACTGTCCAGTTTGGCTGCAGCACCTGGCTCGATGCGGTCGAAAAGCGCCTTCAGTTCTTCCCTGGAGGCGGCCAGGTTCCATCGGTCGGCCTCCGAGAAGATGACCTGGTAAGAAGGGTCCAGGCGCCTCAACTCGTAGTGCTCTTCCACTGAGCTTCCGAAGCGCTGGAACCATTGTTCGAAGATCTCCGGCATCCAATACCAGCTCGGTCCCATATCGAACGTGAACCCATTCTCCCGCAGGACGCGCGCCCGACCCCCAGGCTCGGCGTTCTTCTCGACGAGCGTCACGGCAAATCCCTTTTGCGCCAATGATGCAGCAGCGGAGAGACCGGAGAAACCGGCTCCTATGACAATGGCCCTTGTGCTCAATTCGCTACGTTCTTGTCGGTCAACATCGCCATCAAGCGCTGCCGCGCTTGGAATATCCTGCTTTTCACGGTACCCACGGGGATGCTGAGGTGTTCGGCGATCTCGTGGTATTTGAAACCCTCGTGGTGCATGTTGAACGGCTTGCTGAACGCAGGGTCAAGGCGCTCCAAACTACGCTTGATCTCCGACATTTTCACATTGGATTCAGGGCTGTTCGGCAGTTGTACACGACGAACCTCGTCATGTTGACGGTCGACAGTGTCCATAAGGACCTTGGTGCGCTTCGTACGTCGATGTTCATTGATGAACGTGTTCTTCATGATGGTGTAGACCCATGCCTTGAAGTTGGTATTGTCCTGGAACTTGTCCCGGTAGGTAAGTGCCCGAACCAGGCTCTCCTGAAGGAGGTCGGAGGCGTTATCCCGGTCCTTGGTCAGGCTCAGCGCGAAGTAGTAAAGCTGCTGACGGAAACCGAGTAATTGTTGCTGGAATTCAAGGGTGGACATGAGTGCGAGGGTTAATTGTTTAACTAATCTGCGACAAACATAAACAGAAATGTTTAATAAATACACAAAAACGCTAAACAAAAGTTCTGCATGATCAGGGACTACATGAGTTTTTCCTGCTAAATCCTAGATCATCAATGAATTACGCTTGCGCTTACCCAATTGGTACTCAATTTCCGGGGTGGGCTATATTTGCCGCCCCTTCGGAGGCAGCGTCCGAAGCGTTCTTTGGAAAGTCGGATCTGGAGGCATAGCTCAGCTGGTTCAGAGCATCTGCCTTACAAGCAGAGGGTCGCTGGTTCGAATCCGGCTGCCTCCACCATCCACGGGACCTTAGCTCAGCTGGTTTAGAGCGCATGCTTCACACGCATGAGGTCACTGGTTCGAATCCAGTAGGTCCCACTCCCGATAGCCTCGCGATAGCGGGGCTTTTTCGTTGAGGGTCACAGAACCTCGGCCACCACGAACACACTTCCCGTGACCAGCACGAGGTCGTTCATACCCGCCGCATGGGTGGCGGAGCGGTAGGCCTCGGCAACGCTGCTGAACGGTTTGCCCGATAGCCCATGGCCTTGGGCCATGTCCAGCAGTCGGTGGGCGTCCAGTCCGCGTGGGATGTCCGCTTTGCAGAAGTAATACGAGGCGTTCTTCGGGAGTTCCTCGAGTACACGGCTCAGGTCCTTGTCGTTCACCATGCCCAGCACGATGTGCAGGTTCTCGTAGGGCTGGCATTCCAGCATGCGTTTCACCACGCGGATGCCATCGACATTGTGGGCCACATCAGCGATGGTCATCGGTACATCGGCCAGTACCTGCCAGCGGCCTTGGAGCCCGGTATTGCGCACCACATCGCGGAAACCATCGCGGATGTGCGTGTCATCGATCCTCCAGCCGCCTTTGCGCAACCGTTGCAAGGTGGCTATTGCGGCTCGGGCGTTGCGCTCCTGATGCGCCCCGGGCAATGCGCTCGGGAATGGGAGAGGAGTATGCTGGTCCACGAAGGTGATCGGGGAACCGAGTTCCTGGGCCTTGGAACGGAACACATCAGCAACACTGGCTTCCGCTTCACCCACGACGACCGGAACACCCGGTTTGATGATCCCGGCCTTTTCAACGGCGATCGCTTCCAAGGACGGACCGAGAAAGTCCATGTGGTCCCAGCCGATGTTGGTGATCACGCTCACCTCCGGAGTGATCACGTTGGTGCTGTCCAGCCGACCGCCCATGCCGGTCTCGATCACCGCGATATCGACCTTTTCGCATCGGAACCACCATAGGGCGAGTGCCACGCCCCACTCGAAAAAGGATGCTTCGACCGGCTCGAAGCCGGCGCGGTATTCCTCCACGAAGCGGACGACATCCTCTTCACTGATGAGCGTACCATTGATGCGGAAGCGCTCGCGGAGGTCCTTCAAATGAGGGGAGGTGTGCAAGCCTACTCTGTAGCCTGCTTCCTGGAGTACGCTTGCCAGCAAATGACTTGTGCTGCCTTTTCCATTCGTCCCGGCAACATGTACGCAACGCAACCCGCGTTCCGGATGCCCTGTAAGGTCCAGCAAGGCGTGGGTATTGGACAGGTCCGCCTTGTAGGCGGCTTTGCCGATGCGTTGGAACATCGGTAACTGCGCGAAGAGGTACGCTACCGTCTCTTGGTAATTCACCTGACCCGGCTCAACTCACCCGGAAGATAAACGTGATCGTACCACGCTGCTCGGGAGCACCTGCAGTTCGCTTGTCGAACTTCCATTTCATGGCGGCTTCCAGC
>DEQO01000112.1 GCA_002360495.1 Flavobacteriales bacterium UBA3364 | reverse complement strand
ACCCACGGTGTGATGAAGTTGACCTTCACCGGCGGTCTCGGCGATGACGGCCTGCCCGCCTGCACGAACACGAACCATCTGGACCGTACGTGCTTCGTAAGCACCGACCGGTCGGGCACCATTTGGGTGGGACAATTGGATCGGGCCGGTTTCCGGGTGCTCCCGGACCATGGGGGCAACGACCGGATAGACACACTGCGGTTGGACCGCCCTGCGGGCACCTTGCGGATAGGGCGCGCTCCGTTGGACCTGACCGGTCTTACCGTTGTGGAGGATACCACGAACGATCGGCTTTACGGCTTGTTCATGTACGGTGTGGTCGAGTTGGATCATCGGTCCACAGCCGTGAAGACCCTGAGCACCTTGAGCCCACAATTCGGTCAGATCCGCGGTGCGAACGCCGCGGTGGATGCCCAGGGAGGTGTGTGGGTCTCTGTGTTCACCGGGATCCATCGGTTCGAACCGGGCACGGGCAGATGGTCGCGTGTCCTACCGCGCGATCTGGATCTTCGACCCGTGGCGCAATTGGGGAAATGTGCCTACCGCGATCGGAACGGCTTGATATGGTTGGGCACCTCCGGCTATGGCGCGTTCACATACGAGCCCCGGACGGCGCGCTTGAACACCGTGAACAGCGAAAGTTGCAGGAAACTGCAGGCCATGGGCAACGGGCATGTGCTCGTCTCCTTTTCGGACGGCTTCCTCAATGAGTTCGATCCGCGAACGCGGACCTGGCCGGTGTGGATACCGTGGTCGGCCAAGGAACACCATCCCGAATTGAGTGCGGTGAGCCACACCAGTCGATGGCCGACAGCGGATGGGGATGGGCTTTTCTGGTTCAGCCACGCAGGCATACTGAGCTACGACGTGCTCTCGGACCGGATCACCCGCTATCCGCGCGATGCGGCGGCGGCGACTGTGTTCCCAGAAGAGTCCTACCATGAGATCCTGGTGTTGGAAGGTGACTCGAACATCTGGTCCGGAACAGCGCACTCGCTTTGCCGTTTCGATCGTCGGACGAAGACCTTCCACCACGTGCCCTACCCACGTTCACGCTTGGGTGACACGGAGCAATTCCTGCATGCACTTTACATCGCGGATGATGGTGTGCTCTGGCTCGGCACCGCCACGGGCATGTTGAGCTATGATCGTCGGTCGGAGATGAACGCGCGGTGGAAGGTCTTCACCAACGATCCCAAGGATGCGGCAACACTTTCAACGGACATCGTGTACACGATAGCGCCTGACCCGGAGGAACACGATGTATTGTGGGTGGGCACGAACGGGGGCGGGTTGGACCGGTTCGACAAGCGTACCGGAAAGGTGCGCCGTTACAGTACCAAGGATGGCCTGCCCAACGACGTGGTCTACGGCATCCTCAGTGATGACGCCGGAAATTTGTGGATGAGCACGAACAAGGGTCTCTCGCGTTTCGATCCGCGCACCGGCATTTTCCGCAACTATGACGCGAGCGACGGCCTGCAGAGCGATGAGTTCAACCGTTACGCCTACTGCAAGCTGGCCGATGGAACGCTCTTCTTCGGTGGGGTGAAGGGGTTCAACTATTTCCAACCCCGCCAGCTGGTGGACGACACCTCCGTCAGCCCCATACGCATCACCGGCATCAAGCTCATCAACCGATCGGTCGATTATCGCGTGGCGGGATCGCCGCTCAGCGTGCCCGCCTATTTGAGTGCGGGCATGAGCATACTGCACAGCGCGAACATGGTCACCTTCGAATTCGCCAGCATGGAGTTCTCCGCTCCTGAGGAGCACCGGTACCAGTACAAGCTGGAAGGCTTCGATCCGGATTGGATCAGCTCAGGGCATGATCACAGCGCGGTCTACACCAACCTTGATCCCGGCACCTACACCTTCCGCGTGCGGGGCGACAACCGCGATGGTGTATGGGATGCGCAGGGCACCTCCTTCGAACTGGTGGTGCTGCCGCCGTGGTGGCGCACCTGGTGGGCCTATGCGCTCTATGTGCTGTCGATCATCGGCGGTGTCTTCACCTTCATACGCATTCGCACACGAGGGCTGATGCACCAGAAGGATGTGCTGGAGCGCACCGTATCGGAACGTACGCTGGAATTGAGCCGTCAGAGGGATGAAGCCGAAGCGCAACGCAAACGCGCCGAGCAAAGCGAAAAAGTGAAAGAGCAGTTCCTGGCGAACATGAGCCACGAGATCCGCACGCCGATGAACGTGATCGTAGGGATGAGCGCTGTGTTGAAGCGGGATGAGCACCTTCCCGCACAGCGGCAGTACATCGATGCGATCACCAGCAGCGGCGAGAACCTGCTGGTGATCGTGAACGACATCCTGGACCTGAGCAAGATCGAAGCCGGACAGCTGCGCTTGGAGAAGGTGCCCATGGACCCGCGTGCGATAATGGCGAACGTGGTGGACGTGCTGCGGTTCCGTGCGAGCGAGGCCGGGCTGGACCTGTCCATGGATGTAGCGCCGGACGTACCGGCGAAAGTCACGGGCGACCCCACCCGCCTGCACCAGGTCCTGATGAACCTCGTGGGCAACGCCATCAAATTCACGGAACAGGGATCGATCCGGATCCATGCTCAAAGCAGCGTCGACCTGCAGGGCGGATCTGCTGCTGTCGCGTTACGTTGCAGCATTACCGATACCGGTATCGGCATTGCACCGGACCGCCTGCCGCATGTGTTCGAGGAATTCACACAGGCGGAAGAGGACCATACACGCAAGTATGGCGGCACGGGATTGGGCCTTGCCATCAGCAAGCGTCTGGTGGAGATGCAGGGTGGGACCATCAGCGCCGAAAGCGAAGTGGGGAGGGGGAGCACGTTCACGTTCACCATTCCATACACACTGTTGTCCGCCACAGAAGGAGAACCGTCCTGGCACAGTGATACTCCTGGCCAAGTCCGGAGTGGCGTTGCGTTTCGGGACCTCCGCATCCTGCTCGCGGAGGACAACAAGATGAACGTGCTCGTGGCGCGTAAGCAATTGGAACATGCCATCCCAGGTGTACACATCGACGTGGCCACCAACGGACAGGAAGCGGTGGAGATGGTCGGCCGGAACGACTATGACCTCGTGCTCATGGATGTGCAGATGCCCGTGATGGACGGGTATGCGGCCACGCGTGCCATCCGCTTGCTCGGTGGCGACAAGTCGCGCATTCCCATCCTCGCCATGACGGCGAATGTGATGAAGCCGCAGGTGGACAGATGCCTGGAGGCCGGCATGGACGGCTTCGTGCCCAAGCCGTTCAAACCCGAGCAGCTGCTCGAGGCGATCGGAAGGGTGATCAGGTGATCAGAAGATCGCTCCTAGCTGGAAGCAGGCCGTCCGCGCCTGCCATCCCATTTTCCGATCGTCAGTTGATCCAAGTGTCCGATCCGCTTTCAGAACCCGTATTTCTACGCGGTGCCGGGTGCGGATGGCGCACCACATTTGGAGGCATCAACCAACCACTTCGACCATGAAGAAGAACATTTCCCGCAAACTGCCGGCCATCGCCCTGTTCCTGGGCCTGATGATGTCGGCCACAGGCATGCAGGCACAGGACGAACCCAAGACCAAGGAAGGCAGCGTCTTCACCGTGGGCATGGTACGCACCGGTGCCAACACGGACCAGGACTACCTGGACCAACTCGCCGGATACTGGATCCCGCAAATGGAAGCCGCCCAAGCGCAAGGCCTCATCCTTAGCTATCGCGTACTCAGCGGCAACTTCAGCAACTCGGAGGATTTCAATGTGATGATGCTCGTGGAATACCCCAACCTCGCGGCCCTGGATCCCGACCCGGCACGGGAGGCGAAGTGGAAAGCCATTCGCGATGGCCTCACCACGAAGATAGGTGGTCCGGATAAACTGAAGGCCATGCGCACCGGCCTGAACGATCTGCGCACCTATCAAGGTGAGAAGGTGATGCGCACAGTATTGCTGAAATAGACCGCCACGGTCAGGGCGGCGCATTTGCGCCAAAAGGGGGCTGTCTCAAAAGGGCAGCCCCTCTTCGTTTTGCGCGGATCACTGCCCGAGCTGACCTGACGAACTTACAAGCCACGAACACTTCAGCGCATTTTGATAAGGCCCCTTCGTTGCGGAGGGGTGCGCGATCGGAAGATCGGACAACGAGATGATCAGAAGATCGCTCCTTGGCGGCACTGGGGTTGTGCTGTTCACCGTGATGGAGGGTGCGGGCATCCATTTTCCGATCTTCTGATCGAGAACAGGTATTTCTACGCATGGCCAGCCGCCCGTGCCGGTGGAGTTTTGGGCCAACCCTCGGACCAACCCATTTCTGCCATGAAACACGGTACTCTTTTTTCCAACGCACTGGCCCTGCTGCTGGGCATCGCCGCGCTCAATGGGCAAGCCCAATCCAACCAGATCGGCTACCCGGCGGGCGGGGGAGCGGGTGGCATCACTCCATTTGCGCTAACGGTGTTCGGGAACGTGGGGCCTGCCTGCGGTGTGGGCAACTACCGTTTCGCTATGACCGAACCCGGCACTTCTTGGGCAGCAACTATGGACCGGTGGACACTTATTACTCGCTGCCCGCAGGGAAGGGTCCACAATCGTTCAATGTGGCGTTCAACTATACGACCGTCAATATGGCCGCACCCACGTACGAATTCTTTGTTGACGGGCAGTTCTGTTCGAGCTGTGTCGCCAATGTCAATTCACATTCGGTCAATGGCATACCTGGGATCACGGACATCGACATCCAGGACTACATCACCGTCACCCACCAAGCTGGTGATGCGTGGGGCGAACCCAACAACGGCGTGCGCGAGTTCGGCCTGCGCTACAAAATGGGTGGACAGGTCATCGCCGATATCCGCTTCAAAGTGGTCTTCGTCGGTCCGGTGTTCACCAATGTGCTCGGCTACTACAATACGCCAGCGCTGCCGCTCTACATCCTGCGCGACCCGCCCGGTGATGGCAGCTACAGCAGCATCACCGTGTCCAATGGCACCTGCGTGGGCGAGACCCGCTCGGTGACCACCGGCAATACCCAGAACGGGTACTTCAAGGCGCGCATCGGCGTGTCGTTCACACTCGGCTTCGTGATGACCGTTCCGGTGGAGATCTATGGCGAAATAGGAGCGGATGTCTCCGCCTCGCAGACCGAGACCCAGAATTTTGAGAATATCACCTGTCTGGAGTCCTCCACCACCTTCAGTACCAATCCAGTGGGGCCACCCAGCGACCTGTTCCTTTTCACCGCCACCCGGAACGCTTACGGCATGGCCAAGATCATCGAGCGGCCCTCCTGCGGCGTCATCAACAAGACAAACTACATGGTGGTCGTGCCCGTTGAGAACCTGGACAGCTACAGCGCCAGTGAGAACGACATCCGCACCGTGCTGATGCCCGACCTCCAGGAAACCCTCAGTAACCTGGACCCCGTCGCCGACAGCGTGGCCTACAAGGCTACGGTCCAGCAGTTGAGCGTTTGGGACCAGACCCTGGCCATGAACGACTCCCTGAAGGCCAATGCCACAGGGAGCACACCTGCGGAGAATTTCTTCGGCGGGGGCGCCGTGATCGACCACTCCCTCACCACCACCACTACGGAGAACTACTCCATCAACTATGACGTGGCCCTCGAGGCAGGACTGAGTTTCGAGTTCGGCGTGAACATCGGCGGGTCGGGCATCACCGCGGGTGGCGGGGCGCACTTCAGCAACGGTTATGGTCGCGGCCAGAGCCAATCGAACACGTCGACCAATACAATGACCTACCACCTCGAGGACGATGACCTCGGGGACCGCTTCCGTGTCCGTGTGCTGCAGGACAAGGTCTTCGGCACCTACGCCTTCGAGCTCGATACCGTGCTGTCGGAGACCAGCTGCGCTTACGAGGGAGGTTACCAGCGGGAACAGCCCTCGCTCTTCGTGGGCTCCATGGGCAGCAACTTCATGGTGGTGAACGAAGTGCCTTTCGGCGACCCTGTGGCCTTCCCGCTGTATATCTGCAACAACAGCACGGATGAAATGACCTACTACCTGAAGTTCCGCAACGAATCGAACACGGAAGGCGGCGAAATGGTGGTGCTCGGCGATCCGCTCAACTCCACCGGGAATGGCAAGGATGTGACCATCCAAGGCGGAGCGTGCTTGGACGTTACGAACCTGGTGCTCTCCGAGCCGGATCTTCCCATTGGTCCCGACTACAGCATCGAACTCTATCTCTACTCGTTGTGCGAGCCGGAGATCAGCTCAAGCGTCACCATAGCCGCGCACTACGGTCCCGGGAATTTCGGCAGCTACTGCGAGCCAACCAGCGCAACGGGCCCAGCTGCGGGTGACTACATCGATGGTGTGCAGCTCGGCGGGATCGACAACACGGGAACAGGCAGCGTGACCGGCGACGCGTACACGGACTTCAGCGCTCAGTTCAGCACGCCTCTGTCGCGCAACGCACCCAGCGTGCTCACCATCACCAGTGGCCCCAACGCGGGCGACAGCTACGCCGCTTGGATCGATTGGGACCAGGACAACACCTTCGAGGCGAACGAGGTGGTGGGGCAGTTGCCCAGTTCAACACCCGGCGGTACCGTCAACCTCTTCTTCACCGTGCCTGGCAATGCCACGCTTGGCTCCACCAAGATGCGCGTGCGCGGTGCGCACGTCGTGGGCAACGAACCGGCCATCCTCAACCCCTGTTACAACTATTCGCTTGGTGAAACCGAGGACTATTCCGTGGTGATCAACGCGAACGTGCCGCAGGATTGCCTGGGCGCGAACAACGGCCCCGCCATGCCCGGCACCGCGTGCGATGACAACGATGCGGATACCGACAACGACACCTGGAGCGCCAACTGCCAGTGCGTGGGCGTGGCGGTGGATTGCCAAGGCACGCCAGGTGGCAACGTCGGCCCGGGCAGCCCATGTGATGATGGCAACGCGAACACCGTGAACGATGCCTATGCGCAGAACTGCCTGTGCATCGGTCAGGTGTTGGATTGTGAAGGCATCCCCGGCGGCCAGGCACTGCCAGGCGAGCCTTGTGACGATGGGCTCGCAACGACGGGTGGTGATGTCTACAACGCGATCTGCGATTGCTTCGGCTTCGTCATCGATTGTGCCGGTGTGATCGGAGGCACCACACTTCCCGGCACCGCGTGCGATGATGGCAATCCGCTCACCGGAGGAGATGTATTCACGGCGAACTGCCTCTGCGCAGGCGCCTTCGCCACGGATTGTGCCGGCGTGGAAGGTGGTGCCGCGCAACCCGGTACGGCCTGTGATGACAACAACCCCACTACCGGCAACGACACCTATGATCTAGGCTGCGTGTGCGCGGGACAGGTCTACGATTGCCTCAACACGCCCGGGGGAACCGCATTGCCCGGTACCGCTTGCGATGACCAGAACCCGGCGACGAACAACGATGCATGGACCGACATGTGCACCTGTCAGGGTGTGGCCGCCACGGATTGCGCCGGTGTGGTGGGCGGGACAGCGCAGCCCGGCACAGCGTGCGATGACGACAACGCCGCCACGGGCAACGATACCTGGAGCGCATCCTGCCAATGCGAAGGCCAATTGATCGACTGCGACGGAATAGTGGGCGGACCTACACTACCCGGACTTCCATGCGATGATGGCAACGCGAACACCGGGAACGATGTGATCGACACGAACTGTGATTGCGTTGGTCGATCGATCGATTGCGAAGGGGTAGCCGGAGGGACGAACACTATCGGCACTGCATGCGACGATGGCAACGCCGCCACAAGTGACGATGTATACACCGCCAACTGCATATGTGCGGGCGTGCTGGCGAACGATTGCGAAGGGGTAGCCGGAGGGCCGGCCCAACCAGGAACATCGTGCGATGACGGCGATGCCACCACCGGTGGTGATGTCTACAATGCGAACTGCACATGTGCTGGTCAAACCATCGATTGTGAAGGATCACCCGGTGGCAATGCACTGCCAGGCAGCACGTGCGACGATAGCGACCCATGCACGGTGAACGATGTGCGCGGCACGGATTGCTCCTGCAATGGAACCCCGCTCAGCATCGGAAACATCACCGGCCCTGCAACGGTGGCGGGCAACACGAGCAGCGCATTTATCGTGACGCCGGTCGCCAACGCCACCAGTTATTCATGGGACCTGCCCAACGGTTGGACATCGAGTGACAACACCGCTTTCGCGCTTGTTGCAACGGCGAACAATACGGCCGGTCCGGTGCAACTCTGCGTGACCGCAATGGTCGGTGGTTGCGAACTCACCAGTTGCGCGACCGTGAACGTTGACTTCAACACGGGCATTACGACAGCGAATGCAAGCGGCGACGAATGGTTCACGGTGCATCCGAACCCCTCGAACGGCATCTTCCAACTGCGCCCATCCATCACCGGTGCAACGCCACTGCGCATCAGCGTGCGCAATGCGATGGGGCAGGAGATGATCGCGCCGTTCAGCCTGGCAGGTCAACGGACCATCGACATGGACCTTGGCGAACTGGCTTCGGGTGCGTACTACCTGCTTGCCACCCGCAACGGTGAGCAACGGGTGATCAAGATCATGGTGCAGCGCTAGAACCACCACCTGGTGCATGCATTCCGGGGCGGACCTTCGCAAGAAGGTCCGCCCCGTTCTTTTGTCGGACGATGGAACGGATCTCTGCCCTGCTCCTGATCCGCTCATCTACGAGCGAGCAGGTGTAAGGCCATCCTTCCTCTTGCGATCCCTTCCAGCCATGCACATGCGTATGTACACGGCCAGCATCCACAGCGCGCAGAACGGACCCATGTCCACCCAGCCAATGCTATCCGGCGGAGATGGGAAGGCCGCGATATTGATGCCGAAGAGGAGAAGGCCGAATACCACGCCGAGCGTGCTGAAGATCCTGCCGAACGGCGGAGAGCCCCACATCTGGAGCGCGAAGAGCACGATGCTGGCGGAGATCAGGCAATCCCACGCGATATCGAGCCCGAAGTGGACGGCATCACCCAGGGCGATGAGCGATGTGCGTGCCGTATCGGTTCCTGGGATGTTCTCGTAGGCAGCGAAGAGTGCTTGCTGCACGGTGAGCATCGCGAGCACCACGATCCCCGCCGCCGCACCGAGGAAGGCTGCTACCTGCGCTCCGACGCGTGGCGGTCCATTGATAAGTGCTTGCGCCAGGCCCAATGAGGCGATGGCGATCAGCGGCCCGAAGGCGAAGGCGAGCACCAGTCCAACGATGTCCGGTACAGGTAGGAAGGCGGCCCCGAAGTACGCGAATACGCCAACTGCGCCGCTGAGGCCACCGGACAAGACCCATGTTCGGGAGTGGTCAGGTAGATAAGTGTTCGTCATGGGAATAGGACGAACAGCGGCTTGGAAGGTTACCGGAACGGAGGATGTTACCTATCGGATCAACATCACATGCCCGGAGAGTCGGGTATTTCCGCCGTTGATGGGGTCGTGGGCGTGACCGGACCACGCATACACGCCGGTGGGCATCGGTCGTCCGTCCACCGTACCATCCCAGGAGACACTTCGTCCAGAGGCGCCGAAGAGGATATTTCCCCAGCGGTCCATGATGGTGACTTCCCAAGTGGCTGCGTCGTTCGCTTGCCAGACCGGCCGCCACGTGTCATTGATCCCATCGCCATCCGGGCTGAAGGCGTTGGGCGCGAAGACAGGATATTGGCACACATCGCTGATCAGGATGGAAGCTGATGCCGGACAATGGTCCGGTGCTGAGGCGGATACCGAATACGTGCCTGCTTCGGTAACGTGTATCGATGTTGATGTTGCTCCGGTGGACCAGATCACATCGGCGTTCGGTGGAATTGGCCCGGTGGCGATCGTGAACGCGGATGTGCCGCATAATGCGATGGACGTGTCGTTGGGCAGCGTCAATGCGAGCGGTTCGTCCACGTCCACGATCACCGTATCGGAAAGGAGGCATCCACTACGATCCATCGTGACATGATATACCCCGGATGTCTCCACAACAATGGAGGTGCCCTCTTCGCCAGTGGACCACGTGTAGGTGGCTCCATTCACTGGATCGGGCACGGCGAGTTGGACTGCGCTGCACGTGCTGATGTCCGGTCCCAACTGCGGTGGGTCCATCGGGCGCACGCTCACATCGTCCACATAGTAATAGCTGTAGTAGGTCAGGGGGAAGGCGGTGGGTACTTCAGCGAACACGGTGGCCGGTCCTGCATGGAAGTTACCTATTGTGATGTAGGCGAAGGCCGAGTCGGCCAGGAAGCAGCCACTGATGCGGGTCCAGCCGTCCTTGTCATCGAGCATGTCCAGCGTGGTGTTCGTGATCTGCGGTGTGGAGGTGATCGCGAACTCATCCGCACGCACCGGGACGTTCACACTGAGCAACGCGCCGAGGTCGTTCACGGCATACTTGGAAACATCCGCCAGGCTCACGAAGAACTCCACGGCATAGGTGGCACCGGGCGTAAGCGGTGTGGCGAGCGCATGGGTCACGTATTCGTGATCATTGTCGGGTGCGCTGGTGATCGCCACGGTGGAGTAGAAGCAGTAGAAACCGGCGTACCCATCGCCACTAAGGGCGGGTTCGAAGCCGAACTCATTGTCCGGCACACTTTCACTGAAAGGTACGCCTAGGCAGGCATTGAAGTAATCGCTGGTCCCGTTGGTCGGCCGCAACCAACCCGTGGCCCGGTCGATCTGGCTCACATAGTCGGGGCACTGCGTGTATGCCTCGAAGTCACCGTTGGGCACCAATTCCTGGGCGTGCAAGGAAACCAGGCCTAGGGTCGCAGGAATGGAGAGGATACGGCGCACAAAGATCGGATGCGGCCCAGGCGTTATTTGTTGCCTGCCCAGGGACGGGCTGTGCAATTGAACGGGAACAGGTGGGATCCAAGCAGGAATGGGTCGGGCTATCGCCCTGCCCGATCCCAGTGGTTGGACGAACGGTTCAGTACCGCACGAACTGTGTCACGGTCCGCTGTCCGTCAGCCCCGATGGCACGCACGATGTATGTACCCGCTTCGGTCGGCGCTGGGAAGGTGCGCATCGCGCCGCTGTGCTGTGCCACGGTTCGTCCTGCTGCATCGATCACGTCGATGCTCCGGAGGGCACCCGCGCTCTGCACGTGCATCTCCTCACCATTGTTAGGGTTGGGAAAGATCGTGAAGGCCGGTGCGGCCTTGATAGCAGCAACCGATAGCGTGCTGGGGCAGAGCGGTAGTACTTGGTGGATCTGAAGCTGTACCGCGGGCGGTTCGCCCACGTTGAAGGAAAGTTGGAGCCAGCCCAATTGCTCACCTCGGCGGTAGGCGATGAACTTGCTCTGCACGGTCGTCGGTCCGGTGGCCAAGAACCCACCGAAATCGCCGAGGGTATGCCACGCGCTGCTTTGCCAGTCGAATTCGCCCGCGCAGTCGAGCAGCTCGTCGAGTTCATAGTACTTCGGGCGTGGGAACTGGGCCATGTCCATGCATAGCTCCAGATCGTCGTCCACCATGCGGAGCATGGCGCTGTTGGGCGCGTCAACGGCTGGTGCTCCATGCAACAAGTAGGCTACGATGTCGGGTTGGTCATCGCAATCCACTTCCAGAGCCACCGAGTCCTGCGTGAATTCATCGATCAGCGTAAGATCGACCTCCACGTCGATGACGGCGCTACCATCGGGTACTTCACCAGCGTGGAGCTGCGCGATCGCGTTCTGGTCGAGGAAGATCAATGCCGAAATACAGCAGAGTACGGATGTTCTCATGACGGATGGGTTTGATGGTCAGCGGACGTTGTTCTTTCCTATGACGCTTTTGCGCGCTGGAACGATGCTTCCACGACCATCCTACCACACCATCATCCGCTGCACCGTGCGGCCGCGGGCCTGCTCCAGCACCAGCGCGTATGTCCCCGTCGACATGCCGGTCACAGGAAGTTGGATGGATGCTCCTTCCGTTTGTGGCGCCAACACTTGCTCGTGTATCAGTCGTCCATCCGGACCGATGATGCGCAACGAACTTCTTCCAACGGTTCCCGATGGAAAGACCACCGCAGGTCGAACTCCGCCGCGCAAAAGCATCGCGGTGTTCGTTTCCTCCGTGATGCCACTACCCGTCGGGATCATGATGGGCTGCGCATAGATACCGGCACCGTTGCGTTGGTCCAGCCAAACGGCCACGGCCTGTCCATCGCGGAAAGGAACGAGTGTTGGGTCGTCCTTGCCGCTGCTCACGGTGCAAACATCGATCTCGCCGGGCGGGTCAACCACAGATCCATCCAAGCCGATGCGGAAGGCGGAGAGCGTATTCGCGGAGAAGCCCCCTTGCATGGTGGCGCACATGATCCCGTCGACCACAGGAGCGTTCGCGAACGGCACGGGTAGCGCGGTACTCAAGGGCAACACCTCCACACCGGCCGTACCCAATTGGCGCACACCAGCGGTGTCCAATCGCTGCACGGCTATGCCACCTTGGTCCTGGTTCAAGTTGGTGCGACTGTAGGCCATCATCAATCCGTCCTCATCGCTCACCAAGGCCGGAGCGGCGGTATTCGTGTATCGTTGGGTCGTGGCTCCTTCCTCCACGGGCGTCCCGGTCTCGCTCCATGTGGTACCATCATCGCGCAGGCGGGCGATGTAGACATCGGTGAGGTTCGCGTTCGCCACATTTCCGGTGTTGATGGCCACATAGAAGCCGTCGTGCCCGTCAGGAACCGGTTGTGGGAAGTAGAAGCCGGACACTTGCTTCGAGGAGACCGACAACACAGGCCCGTTCTCCGACGCAGCCGATATGCGAATGGCTTTCAGTGTACCGGGCGAAAGGAAGTTCCCGGTCTGCTCCACGTATTGAAGCCAGAAACCGCCGTCGGAGGTAGGGACGATCTTGGGCCTGTTGATGTTGCCGGGCGCGGAATACTCGGCCGTGGTGGGGGAAAGTGTCCCATCGGGAGCGACCACCTGGAGTGCCACGGTGCTGGGCGATGCATCCGTTGTCCAGGCGAACACGAGGCGGTCATCGGTGAGCACACCGATGTTGGGTGCGAGCCCTGTTCCGGTAGGCGAGGGCAGCGATATCCCATCGCCCCACGGCAGTGTACCATCCGGCCCCACTTTGCAGGCGACAACGTCGAGCACGCCGGTGCGTTCATCCTGGAACGCCACGATCGCATTGCCGGCTCCATCGCTGGCAAGGTCGTACCGGAACAGTGCGGAGTTCTGCGGCTGATCGCTTACGAGCAGTCCGTCAGGATCCCACATCGCAACACCGTTCGCATCAAGTCGCTGCATGCGCAGCACATAGCCGCTGCCATCGGATTCGAACCAGCAGACGTAGGTGCTGCCATCGGGCCCAGAAGCGGAAAGCGGCGTGGCGGCCTCCACGCCGCTGGCTTGACGTACGGGTGTGTTCACCGATGGCGCTGCCCATTGTGCGTTGGAGGCGAGGCTGAACGTGAGCGCGGAGTAGAGTAGGGTGGCACGCATGGTCGTTGGTGTTGCAAGACCAAGGTCGGGAATTTCGACCGCTGTACTAGGGGTTGGGCAAGTCAGCGGTCGAACGGTCCGGCCCATGTCCGACTTATTCCCATCGGCCTGTTGTCTTGTTCCTGTACGAGGACGTCCACGATCTTTGCAAGGCCGGTTCTTTTGTTGGACTTTCCGTTCCATGCCACGCGCCGTCAAGCCCGATGTCCTTACGCTCTTCGATGCGCTGGTGTACACGTGCCGGTACCGTTTGGTGATCGATCCGGCGAGCCACGCTGCGGCACGTGTCATGGAATGGCGGCAACTGCTGCGCGGGCGCATCGGCAACTTTCCCGAGGCCTTCCAGATGCCGGGGATCACGCTCTTGGAGAGCGAACTCCCGCCGGAGTATGAAGGTCCGCTCATGGATGCCGTTGTGCGCGGTGCCGAGGGCTTCGTTCCCTTCACGTTGAACGTGGGCGGGATCACGCACACCGAGGACCGCAAGTGCATCTTCATCGAACTGGTGGAGAAAGGCACGGTGGCTGCGCTGCGGCAGCGCATCGTGGATCATGTGCGGGCCAACCGGCGCATCAAGAAGCTGGGCGTGGAAGTCGTGGACCATGCACGGCTCATCATCGCCAGTGGCTTGAAAGCCGACCAATTCCATACGGCGTGGGCGCTGCTGGCACCCCTGGGCTTCAACGCCCAGCAGCGTGTGAGCGATGTGGTGCTGATGAAGCGTGAGCTGGATGCCACGAGCATAGATCAGCACGTGCGCACCTTCCCCTTGGAGCCGAAGCACTGACGGCCTGGCGATGATCGGACGGGCGGTGAACGGATGCCGACCTGCGGTGTACCGAAGACCGATGAGACCGGTCATGCTTTTCCTATTCTTCGTCCATTGGCTTGGCGGTCAAGCCCAACGGCTGGATCCCGACCAGCAACCGTATTGGACGCGATACACCTTCGTGGAGGACAGCGATGCGCTTGTGCCGCTGAAAGGCGACTACCGGGTCTACTACATCCAACACGGAATGTGGTGGAACATGATAGCGCCTCACTACCCGGTGATCCCGAGAGCGGACGAAGAGGTACGTCTTCGGCCACTTTTCGGGATGGGGTACCCTTCCTTGAAGGCAACACCGGCGCGCGGCAGGGATCATCCTGATGTGAAAGTGGTGGTGGTGCGTGGTGCGGATACGATGGTGGTCGAGCTCTCCGTGTATTACCGGGCAAGGGGAGGGGAGGTGGAGGAACGTTGTAGAACGATGGATTGCGCGCGGCGTCCACCTGTTGTGATCCCCTTCCGGCGTGGCAGGTACTTGCCGACGGGGACCGAGTTCGGAAAGGAGTATTACGCCTCGGACGATGCGGAGGACAACCTCGATGCTCGGACTGTTTCGCTGACAAAGCAGTTCGATGCACTTTGGAAGAAGGCCATGAAGGAGGAACTCGTCGTTCCGCAGCTGAACACCGATACGTGCAGGCAGGAGATCCCGGTCCCGGCCGATCTCGATCTTCCTGGGACCTTCCGCGACGTGTGGTTGATGCGCTCGTCGTATTGCGGCAAGCACTACGTCCACTTCCCGCTATGGGGCACGCGAACGGAGTACATGATCACCTTCAACCCATACCGACCCAACGAAGCACGGGAGCCGGTCACGCTCGATACGAGCACGCTGGATGATGTGGACTATTGGCTGGACATCAGCGATTGGCCAGTAGGGGACCATCCTGTGCGCTTGCTGGCCTGTGACAACGGAGGCACGTTCACGCTGAAGCTGCGCTGAGCATGGTGCGGTATATCGTGATCGTTGCGTGTGTACTGTCCGTTGGCCAGGTGAAGGCCCAACCGGGCGCTCCCGATATCACGTTCACCTTGGTGGAGGATGACAAGGGCCGACCGATGCAAGGCATTCATGCGGAGGATATGATCACCCGGCACGATCTGGGGAGGAGTGGTGTGGAGTCGTGGTCGGTGGAGGAGCACTTCACCTCCATGGGCCCTTACGCAACACCACGGAACGGGGAGCACATTTCCTGGATCGATAAAGGGATCCCCATCGCCATGCCGGGCAAGGCACGTTTGCAATTCCGCTTCATGGATTGCTTCTGCAAGGAGCACTTCATCATGGTGTACAAAGGCTCGGAGAAGATGCGGATGGACCTGCCCGATGCAGCGGCCGATCGTTGGGCTTTGGTGCAGCACGTGATGGCACGTTCCGGCGATGTGCCATCGCCGGAGGTGATCCGTTTCCGCCCGGGACGTCATACCTACGAAGAGGTGATGAACGATACGGTCTTCGATGCGCTTGAAGCACGCATCGCGAAGCGACTGAAGGACGATGCGAATGCATTCTACAAGAAGCAGATCACGGAATTGGAGGAATACTACCGCAACCTACCACCGCCTGCTCCGGCAACTGCCCCGTACATACCCCCGCCTTCCATGACCCCAGCGCAGTGGGAGGGGGACATGGCCGAGCAGCCCGGTCTGGAGAAAGTGGAGGTCGACCGCATGAATGCCGATACGGTTTGGGTACGTATGACCGGGCTCGTCATGCTGGACGGCGGATGTGCCAGTGGCATGCCGCTGTTCGGGATCGAAATGCGCACGGACAGCGGTTGGGTGCAGCGTGTTCCACTCGAACGTACCCAGATGGATTGCGGCATGCCGTGGGCCGACTGGGACCAGCACGTTGTGCAGTTGCCATCCTTGCGTTGGTGGGTGGGTGCGCATCAACCACCAGGGAAGAAGGAAGTGTTGCCGGGCACATATCGGGTGGTCTTCTCGGGTGGCAACGGAAGACCGATGCGGACGGATGGGTTCGAGTTGGAATGAACGAGCGACGGTATCGAACCATCGCTCGCTCTGGACTACCGGAAGTGCTCAGCCCTCATCCGGGCCATTGTCCCAACGACTTCAGCAACTCGCCGATCTCCGCAAAGGAGCTCGGCTCGAAGGTCAGCTTCGGCTTGGCGCTCGGTGCAACAGGTTGCATGCACACATGGGCACGGCCGTCGATCACCGCATAGGCGAAGAGCATGGCAGGTTCCGATCGCGCCACCGGTGGCGAGACGAATTCGCCGTTGTTGTTCCGCGCCATGCCCATCATGCTGCGCATGTTCGTGAACACGAGATAGGTCTGTGCATCGGCGTACTTCTTGCCATCCACGACCACGGCGTACTTCATTTCCTCGGGCACATCCCGGAAGCGATCACAATTGATCCAACCGAGGTTCGAGGTGGTGAACACGTAGGCGTTCAGCCCGCCGAGGTCGGCCGTGTTCATGCTGTCCGATCGGAGCACATATTGCTGCATGCTTGCTTCGCGCACTTGCTTCCAATTGGCCACCAGTGAATCGTAGCGAGCGCGCTTTGGTGCCATCAGGGCATCATATCGCTGCTTGGCGGGCAGGTAGGTATCCGTGTGCCATTGGTCGTATTCCTGCTGTTTCAAGGCATCCCATTCGGCCTTGCGTTGCCAGTAGCGATCGAGCCGTTCGGGGTAGTTGTCGCATTCCACTCCATATGCTGCGCGTTTCTTCTCGAAGCGCGCCATCTGCTCGGCATAGTTCGCCATGGCCTGCTCATAGCGTGCGTTCGCTCGTTCCGCTGCACGCGCAGGGAAGATGAATGCCCACCATGGTTTCGCGGCCGAGTAGCTCTCACGCCGGGGGGCTTGTGGCACGCGGCGCAGTACGGGTTCCACCGGCTTCACCGGTTTTCCCTTCTGGTCCTCCTGGTAGCGTGGCCAGCGGTAGGCCATGGTCGGCGGCTGCGGATAACGAGGCTCCTGCCAGGTGGTTACGATAGCCGTGGCGATCGGACTTCCTGTCGTTGTCCAATCCGCACCATCGTCGCTGAGGAACACTTCCATGCCTTTTTCCTGCACCGTTGCCGGTAGCGCTACTTGCATCGGGGCGGAGGCTTTCAAGCGAAGCTCCGCGCCATTGGCATCCGTAGCCTGCACCTTCAACATGCCGCCTGTTTCCAGCATGCGCGAACCGCTGCGTGTGCTCAAACGATGCGCAAGGATCGCCTGCAACCCCAAGGCTTCCGTCAGTTCCAGGTCCACCGGTCCATTTGCGGGCCTTCCCAAAGCATCCACCAGCGAACCCGCTTCGAGTTGCAGTTGGATACCTGCAGTTCCGCATACGACCTGGTCCTTCGTAGGGTCGATGGTGAAATGCTGCACGCTGCCGGCCATCAACGCCTGCCGCAGTTCCTCTGTATCGGCATATGAATGCCGGGTGAACGCCACGTGGACCCGGCGGTTGTGGGCCATGCCTTCCGCATTCTGGTTGGGGACGAGCGGATCCAGTTCACCGAAGCGCTCGACGGTGATCAACGCCGGATCGGCGCCATGCTCCACCAGATAGCGCAAGACCGTTTCCGCGCGGGCCTGGGAAAGCGCGACGTTGTATTCCAACGAGCCATCGCTGTCCGTATGCCCGTGGATGGTGAAGGCGTAGTCCCCGTTGATCACGAGCGATGCGAGGAAAGCATCAAGCGAATCGGTCGCGGCGGGTGTGAGCACGCTTTCATCCTTGTCGAAGTGGACGAGGAGATCGCGGGTCGTGATGGTGGCGCTGAGCAAATTGGACAGCGCAAGCAGCAAAAGGAGAAGGATGGTACGTGCCATGGACAACGGTTTTGCTTCGTAGGTGTGGAACAGGAGAATGGGCCGTTCTATTGTGGGTGTTCATCCTTAATGCACGGTCCGGCAAAAGGTGACCATGGTGTTGAATGAACGGTGATCCCGGGGCGATCGCATGCTGGTGCGTCGATCGACCTTATCACAAGAAGCATCCGTCGCTGGGCGAACGCAAGGCAGCGGGAACAGGTCGAAGAAGGGCGCAGCATGTGCGGCCCATCCCCGAACGGCGTCACGTATGGTGGACGATGGGCATCGATCGGCATCGATCGGGCAACGTACACTTGCGACCATGCGCTTCCTTCCTCACGAGCACACGGCGATCAACACCGCATTGACCAATGCCCACATCGATCCGGCCTCCGTGCTGTTCGTCAAGCGTCGTGGCTGGTTGCATATCGAACTTCCGGAACGCCCCGATACGTTCACCTTCTTTCGCGAGAAGAGCACGAAGTTGAACACGGAAGGAAGGTGGGAGGACCGTGTCACCTATTACGTCGGCAAGGACAAGGAGCATGAGATGGAATGGCCGGCCGTTATGCACGCATTCGGTGCATGGTTGAAGGTCCATCCGAGGCAGGCCGTGCGAGGATCCACAAGTGAGTGAGCTCTTCGGAATAGGAATCCAAGGGATTCCGGGATCGTTCGAGGGCTCGAGCCACCGACCCTGCATCTTCGTGATGCGAAAGGAGTTCCCTTTCACCTTCAAACCACTTCGCATGCGAACGCGAATACTCCTTGGATCTCTCTTCTTGCTCGCCCTTCGAACACCTGTTTCCGCTCAACTGGCCGGAGAACTCGACCCCAGCTTCAATACGACGGGATACTTCCTCAATGATGGCGGCTCTTCGGACAATCTCCAGGATGTGACCGTACTTCCCAATGGCAAGATCCTGGCAACGGGTGTGTCATTCAATCCCAATTTCAATGGATCACGGCTCGTGGTGTTGCGCTCATTGCCCGATGGCACGCCCGACGTCACGTTCGATGGCGACGGGAAGTACGAGTTTGAGATCGGCGCGGAACAGTATGGTTATGCCGTGGAAGGATTGCCGAACGGCCAGGTCCTTGTGGCCGGCGGTGTAAGCGATCTTTCCGGCTCCGTACAACTCTTGTTGTTGCGATTGAACGAGGATGGAAGTCCCGACATCGGCTTCGCTCTCGGTGGCTTCAACTTGGTGGACAATAACGATGGTGCCGAGGATATCGCACAAGCGATGACGGTGCAACCCGATGGCAAGATCCTGCTGGCTGGCTATATCCACAACGAATTGGGGCAGGCTGTCCCTTCCGTCTATCGGTTCACCGACACCGGGTTCCTGGATGAGACCTTCGGTACGGCGGGTCTTGCGATCCTTCCGGTCGAGGAAGCCGAGAACGAATTCACCACCATCGCCGTGCGGCCGGATGGCAAGATCGTGGCGACCGGACACTACTCCATTTTCTTCAACATCTGGGGCTTCCTCGTGGCGCAGTTCGATGAGAACGGTGTGTTGGATCCCGCGTTCGGACCTGCCGATGATGACTTCGAAGGTTTCACGGTCCGGCGCGCAGGACCGAACTGGGATGAGAGTTTTGGAATGGCATTCACGCCGGGAGGTGAGATCGTGATAGCCGGTACGACCATGACCGAGGAGTTCACCTTGCAGATGTGCGTGGCGAAATTCAGCGCTGGCGGGGTGCTTGATGAGACCTTCGGAACGAACGGTTTCGCGGTATACGGCGAGACGGCAGAGGATGTGGCCATGGATTGTGTGCTCCAGCCCGATGGCAAGATCCTCGCGGGTGGTAGCTCAGGCGAAGGGGCGATCAGTGGGAACCTTGCGCTGGCGCTCTGGCGTTTCACGCCCGAAGGGACATTGGACCCCACCTTCAATACGGATGGGGTGGCCACCGTGGAGATCGGGGAAGGAGTTGATGACATCAATGCCCTGGCCCTCCAAAGCGATGGAAAGCTGTTGGCCGGTGGGCGTTCCCACAACGGTACGGACTATGACCATTTGATCGCGCGCTTCTTCACCTCGGGCTCTGTCGGGATCGATGAGAACGGTAGCGCGACCTTGTTCCTTGCGCCCAATCCCGTGGAGCCGGGTGGCACCATACGGTTCAACATCCCGGACAACGCCGATCTGCGCTTCATGGAGATCCTCGATGCCGCCGGTCGGGTCGCTGCCGTCATTCCGGTGAGCGGTGGGACGAACAGTGTTACGATCCCCGAGGCGCTGAACGATGGTGCGTATGCGCTTCGAAGCGTGGATGCACGAGGGGAACGATCCCTGGCAGCACCATTGATGGTCGTGCATTAGGACCTTTCCGGATCTCTTGGACGAAGGTCGTCAAGGGTATTTTCCGGTCTGGTGGGGCTGTAATATCAACGCACGGTTACCGGCCCGGCCTACAAACCGAGGGTGCATGGAGGATATTTTTCCAGTTGGGCCTGGGTGGAAATTGGACCGAAGGACGCGTTTGAAGTGGTCCCGAACAGGTCATTGGGATCGTTGCCCATGCCCCTCCACACAACCCTGTTGATGCGGAATGTCGGCTACGCCGTGGAATAGCCCTACATTTGCGACCTAACAATTCAGTACAGTACAATGGCAAGTGGTAAAGTAAAGTTCTTCAACACGGAGAAAGGGTTCGGTTTCATCACCCCGGACGCAGGCGGAAAAGACGTATTCGTTCACAAGACGGGTACCCGCGACAACATCCAGGAAGGTGACGCAGTGACCTACGACGTTGAAGAGAGCCCGAAAGGCCTCAACGCTGTGAACGTGCAGCGGGCATAAGCCTACACCGCACCTCGATTTGGGAACCCCGGCCTTGGTCGGGGTTCCTTCTTTTCCACCGTTCTCCGCTCGGGCCGGCGACGGTCGTTCCGGATGTCATCCATCCGCCATGGGCGATCTTGCGGTCCGATCCTTCTCCGATGGGACCCGCAGGCACACGAATATCGCCCGAACCGCACGAGGTAACGGAGATGGCCGCCATGGCCGCAGCGTTCGTCAACAGTACCGATCGCCACATCTTCCTCACCGGCAAAGCGGGAACGGGAAAGACCACCTTCCTCCGCAACCTGGCCGAAAGCACGCATAAGCGGCATGTGATCCTGGCACCGACCGGTATCGCCGCGCTGAACGCGAAGGGTGTCACGATCCACTCGCAATTCCTGTTGCCCTTGGGTTCGTTCATCCCGGAACGCAACGCGCCCGATGAGGTCAATTTGCTCGGCAACTTCTGGGACCGCGACAACCTCAGCAGCAAGCATCCCTTGAACGGCATGCGGCGGAACGTACTGCGCGAAGTGGACCTCCTGGTCATCGATGAAGTAAGCATGCTCCGGGCCGATCTTCTCGATGCCGTGGACCATCGCATGCGACAGGTGAAGCACCGGTACGACCGCAGCTTCGGGGGCGCCCAGGTCTTGATGATCGGCGATCTGTACCAACTACCGCCCGTGGTGAAGGACCACGAATGGAGCGTACTGAAGTCCTGGTACGACACCCCGCACTTCTTTGCGGCCCATGCCTTGCGGCCCTATGCCGATGGTAGTGGCGGATTCGTCCACATCGAACTGGACAAGATCTTCCGGCAGCAGGACGAATGCTTTATCCGCATCCTCAACAACTTCCGGAACAATACGGTCACCGCGGAGGATGTGGCTGAATTGAACAAGCATTATCGGTCCGACGTGCGTGAGGAGGATGAAGGCGTGATCACGTTGACCACGCACAACAACATGGCGGATGACCTGAACCGCGCGGCTTTGGAACGACTGCCCGGGGATCCGCACTTCTTCACGGCCGATCTCGATGGCGTCTTCCCCGAGAGCATGTACCCACTGCCTGAGCAACTGGAATTGCGCGTTGGGGCACAAGTGATGTTCACGCGCAACGACCCCGAGAAGGCCTACTTCAATGGGAAACTGGCGAGGATCGTGCGCATCGAGGACGAGATCATCGAGGTGGCCATGGCCGACAGCGGCTTGCCCTACGTGTTGAAGAAGGTGCGCTGGGAGAACAAGCGCTACAAGGTGGTGGAGGATACCAAGGAACTGACGGAGGACATCATCGGCACCTTCGACCAATACCCGGTGAAACTGGCGTGGGCCATCACGGTACACAAGAGCCAGGGCCTGACGTTCGACAAGGCGATCATCGATGTGGGCCAGGCGTTCGCACCAGGTCAGGTCTACGTTGCGCTTTCCCGGTTGCGTGGTTTGGACGGGCTCACGTTGCGTACACGGATCAACGCGAACGTGGTGAGCAGCGATGCTGATGTGGTCGCGTTCACTGCAGGGAAGCACGATGCGGCCGTTCTTCCCGATCTGTTGAAGGAACAACAGCGCGGTTATTTGCGCGAAGTCCTGGCGAACACGTTCCATCTCATGCCGGTGCAGTTCGTGGCCGAACGCATTTTCAAAGCGCATGAGAAGGCCTTCTTCGCGGACAACACGATCCGCCAGGCCTTGGTGGACCTTGTGGAGGTGTTGAAGAAGGAAGGGGAGAACACCCTGCGTTTCCGTGGCCAGTTGATCCGGTTGCTGGAGAGCGGCACACGCGAGGAACTGTTGACCCGCATACAGAAGGGAAGCGCTTACTACACAGACCTGCTGCTGGTCCATGTGAAGAACACCGTGCGCAACACCGCTGTCCTTTCACGGCTCACGGGTACCAAGGAATACCGTGAGGACCTGGACGATCTGGATTCCGTCCTGATGAAGAAGATCGCTGAGATCGCGAAGGCGGAGCACATCGCCAAGTGCATCCTGGAGAACGTGGTGGTTTCGCGCAACGAAGGGATCGATAGGAAGTTGAAGGACAGGCGCCAGGCCATCCTGGAACAGGTCGCTGCTTACATGGTCGAGCATCATCCCGCCGGAAAGGGCCGGAGCGGTCGCGTACGCAAGGCGCGGGAAGCAGGGGCCAAAAAGGCGGCCAAGGGCGATTCGTACAAGCTGTCCTGCACGTTGCATGCTGAAGGGCTGTCCATCGAAGAGATCGCCGGGAAACGCGGACTGACCAGAACAACGATCGAGAGCCACATGGCTCCCGGGATCCGCAATGGACAGGTGGACATCACACGACTGATGTCGGAGGAGGTCAGGGATGCGATCGCCGCGCGGCTGAAGGAATTCCCTGAAGCCAGTACGAAGGACCATGTCATTGCACTTGGCAATGCGTACAGCTACGGACAGGTCCGCATGGTTGCGGCGTGGGCTGAACGGGAACCGTGATGACCGGTACCTAGCGCACCTTCAACAGGTTCCGCACCTGCTGTCGACCGCCATTCTGCATGCGCACGTAGTACACGCCGGTCTGCAGGTCACCCAAGTCGGCATCGGCCGTGTGGTTTCCGGCGGGCAGTGTCCTGTTCAGGATCGTACGTACCAGCTGCCCTTGTTCATTGAACACTTGAAGCAGCAACGGACCACCGAACGTGGTGAAGCGTAACGTGGTGCGTTCCACGAACGGGTTGGGATAAGCGCTCAAGAGGTCTTCCCCGGCTTGTTGGTTCGCTTCGTGCAATGAGGCCCCGAGACATCCACCCGGATCCACGAGGTTCAGTGGTTGGAAGGTCTCCAGCAGCACATCGTTCAATTGCTCCGTGTTCAAGCAGAACCAATCCTTCAATACCGAAGCGTAGACCGAGCGGTAGTCGTACTGCATCGCCAGATTGGTGTTGGTCGTAGTGTTCCCGGGTATGACGGGGTTCGTGCCGAGCATGCCGGGGATCACGTTGGTCCCGAACAGGAACATGGGTTGCGCGGTACCGTGGTCGGTGCCTTGTGAAGCATTGCCCACGATACGCCTGCCGAACTCGCTGAAGGTCATTCCCAGCACACGATCTTCCAGATCGAGCAGTTGCAGGTCATCCTGGAAGGCGCGGATGGAATTGCTCAACCCTTGCAAGAGGTCGGCGTGGGTGCCTGTTGTGTGATCGCTGGCTTCGACTTGTTGTGCATGGGTATCGAAACCACCGATGCTGACCCAATAGATCTTGGTCTTGAGGCCACCGCAGATCAATTGGGCCACGATCTTCAAGGCGCGTCCAAGCGAAGCACCGGGTTGTGATCCCGTGGGGTACATGGTGCTCTGGTTGCAACCCGCCTGCGCGGCCGCTTCGATCACATCACCGTACAGATCGGTCTGGCGCTGCACGGTGCGCACGTTGGTGAGCTTGCCACCCACGCACGACGCCGGGACCGGGTCGGTATACCGATTGCCAACGAGGCTCAAGGCATCATCCGTGTTGTTGATGGAGACGCCCATGCTCACGCCCATGTTCTGCAAGCCCGGTCCCATGGAACCGCCCACACGGATCGCCAACGGATCGGGCATGTCCGGGTTCGGGTAACCGGCGGGATAGTTCGGGTACTCGTTGATCAGGTAGCGACCGGTCCAGCCGGAATGGAGGATCACACCGGCATCCGATCCGGTCTCGTAGATGTCCGTTGCGCGGAAGTGGCTCTGGTTGGGCTCCGGATAACTTACGCCTTGAACGATGGAGAGCTTGCCATCGTCCCAAAGCTCGCGCAAGCCACCCATGGAAGGGTGCAGGCCCGTGGCACCCAGACCGGTCAACGATAGCACGTCATCCTCCGGGATCAACACCTGGGGCCTGAACTGGCTCAGGAGGTCGTAGCTGTCCAATGGGATCACGGTGTTAAGGCCGTCGTTACCGCCGAAGAGCTGCACGATCACGAGCACGCGATCGTCGGCGATGGTGTTGTTCTGCAACGCACGTAACAATGGGCTGCTGAACCCGCGCACGGCAAGACCTCCCACGGTGGCCGCTGCGCTCGAACGGAGAAAGTTCCTTCTGTTCATGGCGTGTGGTTCAGAAGAGTTGGGTTTCGCCGGCCTTGGCCATGTCCAGGAACAGCCAGAGAACGATCTGCGGCACCAGCATGGCCGTCTGGTTCGTGGTACCTGGGTCGGCAACGTACAGTTCGTAAGCGTCTGTCCAGTAGATGTCGCTTTGCTGGCCCAGGAGCAGTAGGTCGGTCTTGAGGCCATTGCGCACGGTGGTGGAGACCGGCACCGCGAAAAGAAGGTCGTCCGTCCCAGCAACAACGTTGTTGGGATCGGTCGGGTCGTCGTATTCCGCGATCACAGCGAGCAGGTCGGCTTTGAAGCTCAGGTTGCGGCTCGTCGCTTGGTAGAAGTCGTCGTCGGTATCGAACCCGTTGTAGAGAACGCCCAGCAAGGAATTGTTGCGTGCCGGATAGGTAGCGGTGTCCAGCCAGATGTCGTCGAACTGCGGTGCTTGGTAGTATGCGGGCCAGCCGGCCACGTTCGGTGGGTCGTAGAGCGTCTGCCCGCAGTAAGCGATCAAGTAGTAGATCTCGCGGTTGAACCAGTATCGGGCCTCGATCTGCGTGGTATCGTTGGGCAGGGCCACCTTCAGCTTACGCACAGCACCCACCACCACATCGGCCGGGCTCATCACCATGCAATTGCGCAGGTCGGGTGTGAAGAAATGGTCGCTGGTGAACAAGGCACGCAGCACGATACGGAGTTGGTCCGGTGCCCCTGCGTTGGCACGGAAGAGCTCGGCCAAAGGCTCGATCAACTGTGTCTCCGTCGTGTTGTCGATCTCGCCATGCACGAAGAAGCGGTACAACTGGCGGCATACGAAGCGCGACACTTCTTCCTTCGCGAAGATCATGTCCAGCAAGGCGTTCAATTCGATCTCCCCGGCATCCGAGGTATCGTGCCCGGTGATCACGGTGTTGTCGAAGAAGGCACTGAAGACCTTGTCCTCCGTAGCGTGCTGGTTCTGCCTGAAATACACCTCGGGGAGTATCCGCACGCTGTTCAGGTATTCCCGCACGCTCCAACCGGTCAGCACGCGAGCGGCGGCCTGTATGTCGGCCTCGGTGTAACCACTTCCTTCGCCCAGGGTGAAGAGTTCCATCAACTCCCGCGCGTAGTTCTCGTCGGGTGCGGTCGATGTGTTCAACCGTCCGTTCAGGTAATCCAGCATGGCAGCGCTGGTGCTTACGGCATACATCATCTGCCGGAAGTTCCCTGTGCAGTTGTCGCGCAGGACCTGGTCATAGGCGTAGAGCATTTCACCGCTGAATACGGCGCTGGCCTCAACGGGCATGTGGTTGAACCAGAACAACGTGAGCTTCTCTCGCAGGGTGCGGTCCTGGTGGACCATCAATCCGGTCCGCCAGGAAATGAAGCTCCCCACACGTTCGCCTTGCGCGTCGTCCGCCTGGGCCGGGTCGTTCACCGTGTTGATCCAGGTCGTACCGAAGGGCACTTCGGCATCCACCATCGACGGATCGCGGGTGGTCCCGTTCAGCCCCCAATAGGTCTTTACGGGCGGGGTGGTATCGTTGGTGAAATTGAGCAAGGCGTCCACCACGGCTCCCACGGATGCACCCTCGAAGAAAGCGAGGTCGGCATTGGTTGCACCGAAGAGGGTGCGCTTCAACAGGTGCTTCAGCTCGGCTCTGCCGAAGGTGCCGGTGTAGGGTGTTACAGGCATGTGATCGGTCCTTTCGTGGGTGTACGACGTTCCGGAAGGACAAAGGTCGATCCGGGATCAACAACTACTTCCGAATACCGGTGCGGACCGATCGCCAGTTCCATGGGGAGCGGACCCTCATGGTATGCCCCGAAGCCCTACCGCACCTTCAACATGTTGCGCACCTGCTGACGGCTGCCGTTCTGCAGGCGTGCATAATACACTCCGGTCACCATGTCGCCCAGGTCCACATCGGCCATGTGCGTACCGGCCGGCATCACCTTGGAGATCACGGTCTGAACCACCTGGCCTTGTTCGTTGAAGACCTGGAGCAGGGTGGGGCCGCCATAGGTCGTGAACTGCACGGTGGTGCGCTCCACGAACGGGTTGGGATAGACGGACAGCAGGTCCTCACCGGCTTGTTGGTTGGCATCATGCACGGAAGTGCTCATGCACATTCCGGGATCCACCAGATTCAAGGGCTGGTAAGTGTCCAGGAGGATGTCGTTCACATCGCCCTGCCCCACGCAGAACCATTCCCTCAGGATCGACGCGTACACCGACCGGAAGTCGTACTGCATGGCCAGGTTGGTGGCCGATGTCGTGTTCGCAGGGATCACAGGGTTGGTGCCCAGCATACCCGGGATCACGCTTTGCCCGAAGATGAACATGGGCTGTGCGGTACCGTGGTCGGTGCCGAATGAGGCGTTGCTCTTGATCCGGCGGCCGAATTCGCTGTAGGTCATGCCCAGCACGCGGTCCTCCAGGCCCAGCAGGTTCAGGTCGTCCTGGAATGCGCGGATCGAATCGCTGAGGCCCTTGAGCAGGTTGGCATGCGCCCCCGTGCTATGATCGGCGCCCACCTGGTTGGAGTGTGTATCGAAACCGCCCATGCTTACCCAGTAGATCTTGGTCTTCAGGCCACCACAGATCAGTTGGGCCACGATCTTCAGGGCGTTCGCCAGTTGTGCGCCCGGTGCACCACCCGTTGGGTACAAGGTGCTCTGGTTGCAGCCTGCACCGGCAGCCGCCTCGATGACATTGCCGTACAGGTCGGTCTGGCGCTGCACCGTGCGGGTCATGGCGAGTTTGTCGCCTTTGCAATCAGCGGTGACCGGATCCGTGAAGATGTTACCCACCAGGTTGAGCGGGTCGTTGGTGTTGTTGATGGACATGCCCATGCTCACCCCCATGTTCTGCAAGCCGATGCTCACGCCACCATCCACCCGGATGGCGAGCGGATCGGGCATGTCTGCATTCGGGTAGCCCGCCGGATAGTTGGGGTACTCGAAGTTCAGATAGCGCCCGGACCAACCGGAGTGGAGGATCTCGTCGGAATTCGAGCCGGTCTCATAGATGTCGGAGGCCCTGAAGTGGCTGAAGTTCGGCTGGGGATAGCCCACCCCTTGCACGATGGCGAGCTTGTCCTGCTCCCATAGCTGGCGCATACCGGTCATCACCGGATGGAGCCCTGTGGCGGACAGCCCCTGCAAAGGAAGCACGGCACTTTGCGGGATCAGTACCTGTGGCCGCAGCTGGCTCAACAGGCTGTAGTTGTCGAGCGGTATCACGGTGTTGAGGCCATCGTTGCCGCCGATGAGTTGGATGATCACCAGCACCCGGTCCTCGGAAGCGCTGTTGTTCAAAGCGCTCATCAGCGGATTGCTGAATCCGCGCACGGTCATGCCACCGATGGTTGCCGCTGATGCTGAGCGGAGGAAGTTTCGTCTGTTCATGGCTTGGCGTGTCGGGCGGTTCAGTGTACTTGTGTCTCGGCGGCTTTGCCCATGTCAAGGAAGAGGTACAAGAGCAGGTTCGGTACCATTTGGGCGGTCTGGTCCGTGGTGTTGGGGTTCGCCGCGTAGATCTCGTAAGCGTCGGTCCAGTAGATGTCGTTCTGCTGGCCCAACAGCAGCCGCGAAGTCTTCAACTGATCGCGCACCGATTGTGACACGGGAATGCCGAACATCAGTTCGGCTGCATCGCTCACCAAGGTGTTCGGGTCCGTGGGGTCGGAGAACTGGGCCACGACATTCGGTAGGCTCACCTTCATCAACAGGTTGCGGCTCGTGGTCTGGTACAGGTCGTTGCCGGTGCTGTAGCCTTGCCCTATGATCGCTTGGATCACGAAATTGCGTGCGGCATAGTTCGCGCTGTTCATCCACAGTTCATCGAACTGGGGTTCCTGGAAGTAGGCGTTCCAGCCGGCCACGCTGGGCGGGTCCAAGAGGGCCTGCCCGCAGTTCTGGCACATGTAGAAGGTGTCCAGGAACATCTTGTAACGGGCCTCCATCTGGGTGGTCTCGTTCGGCCATGGCGCGTCCAACTTGCGCAGCAGTCCGATGATCAGGTCCGCAGGGCTCATCACCATGCACGCGCGGATGTTGGCGCTGAAGAAGTGGTCGCTCGTCAGCAGGGCCTTGATCACGATCTTCATCTGGTCCGGAGATGAAGCGTTGTTCCGGAAGAGTTCGGCCAGCGGGACGATGACGTTCGCCTCCGTGGCGGCATCGATCTCACCGTGTACGAAGAAGCGGTAGAGCTGCCGACAAATGAAGAGGGACACCTGCTGGCGTGCGAAGATCATGTCCAGCAGCGCGTTCAGTTCCGTTGCGCCGCCGTTGGCGCCGTTCTGGCCCTGGATGACGGTGTTCGCGAAGAACCCGCTGAAGGTCTTGTTGGAGGTATCGTGCCAGGCCGCGTTGAAGAAGGTCTCCGGCAGGATGGGTGCTCCGGCGTCCGTGACCTCACGGGTGCTCCAGCCGGTGAGCACGCGCGATGCCGCTTGCACATCGGCTTCGGTGTATCCGCTGCCTTCACCCAGGGTGAATAGTTCCATGAGTTCCCGTGCATAGTTCTCATCGGGTGCCGTAGCGGTGTTCAAACGCCCGTTCAGGTAGAGAAGCATGCAGGGGTCCACGGTGACGTCGTACATGAACTGCCTGAAATTCCCGACACAATGTTCACGCAGCAGCTTGTCGTATCCGTACCACAAGGCACCGTTGTAGACCACACTGATCTGGATCGGCATATGGTTGTACCAGAACATCACGAGCTTCTCCTCCAACGTGCGGTCCTGGGTTATCATCAGCCCGGTGCGCCAGGACATGAAACTGCTCATGCGGCCTGTATTGGCATCCACGCTGGCGACCACGTTGGGGGTGTTCACCCATGTACTGCCGAAGGCTACGTTCGGGTCGATCCCGTTGGGGTTGGGGTTGCCACCGCTCAACACCCAATAGTTCTTCACCGGTGGCGCAGGAGCCGGGCCGATGGTGAGCAGCGCATCCACCACCTGGTTCAGGGATTGCCCCGCGAAATGGGCCAGATCCGCGTTGGTGGCCCCGAACATGGAGCGTTGCAGCAAGTGCTTCAGCTCGGCGCGGCCGAAGGTGCCGGTGTAGGGTGTTACTGGCATGCGATGTACTTTCTTGGGATGGCGAAGCGTGAAAACGCGGCAAAGAATGGGGGATCGAGCGGAACGGAACGCGACTTTTGGGCGGATGACCGACCACAGGTGCCGAATGGAGCAACCAGCCCGATGAAGTTCTTTTCCATGATCGTCGCTTTCCCTTGCAGTGCTAGGACCTTATGAACATTTAACTGTTGAAAGCCGGAAATACCAACGCTTTCCGATCGTCCCATCCGATCGGGACTGCGCCACGCCGACCGTGCAGGTTCCACCATGTGCTTACGATCCGCCATGGCGTAGGTTCGCATCTTCGGCAGATATTGCATTCCGACCCATGAAACTCGTCTCCTTCAATGTGAACGGCATTCGGGCCAGTGTCACGAAAGGCCTTCACACATCGCTGAAGCAGATCGCAGCGGACATCGTCTGTTTCCAGGAGACCAAGGCCACACCGGAACAGGTAGCCGAGGCGCTCAAGGGTGCTGATGGCTATCACCTGCATGCACATTCGGCGGAGAAGCCCGGATACAGCGGTACCGCCATCCTTAGCAAGGAGAAGCCCGTACGCGTCGAATACGGCATCGGCGTGAAGGAGCACGACACCGAAGGCCGCGTGATCACGGCCACCTTCAAGGACCATGTCGTGGTGAACACCTACGTCCCCAACAGCGGCCAGGACCTGAAACGATTGGGTTATCGCGGGGTGTGGGACGCAGCACTGCGCGCGCATCTCGTGGAATTGGCCGCAGGGAAACTCCCCGTCATCTTCACCGGCGATCTCAACGTGGCGCATCAACCCATCGACCTCGCGCGCCCGAAGCCGAACTATAACAAGACCGCTGGCTATATGCAGAGCGAGATCGATGGCATCGCCGCATTACTGAGCGTCGGCTATGTGGATACGTTCCGGTACCTGAACCCCGAAGTGGTGAAATACAGCTGGTGGAGCCAGCGTTTCGGTGCACGCGAGAAGAACGTGGGCTGGCGCATCGATTATGTGCTCGTCAGCAAGGGCTTCGAGAAGAAGGTGAAGGAGGCGTTCATCCTCAACGAGGTGATGGGGAGCGATCATTGCCCGGTGGGGATCGTTTGGTGAATTGCACAAGTGCTCATGTGCCCTTGTGAGCGTGGAATACCTCCTTCCGTGGGAGCGGATCGGTCCTACGGCATAGAAACACTGCGAACGTGAACGAACTTCTACGATGAAGAACCTATTGAAGCTTGAAGAACTGGCGCAGTTCCTCTTGTGCGCGATGGCGCTTCATCAATTCGATGTGGCGTGGTGGGTTTACGTTCTGCTTGTCCTGGGGCCTGATATCGGCATGCTCGGATACCTGGTGGATCAGCGCGTTGGCGCGATCACTTACAATGTGTTTCACCACAAAGGGATAGCGGTGCTGTTGCTGCTGTTCGCTGTTCCAAGCATGGCCGAGGTGCTCCTGCTCTGGGCCAGCGACATGGGTGAGGTCCGGGCAACACCGCCGCTGATCGCTGGCATCATCCTGTTCGGTCACGCCAGCATGGACCGCATGTTCGGCTACGGCCTCAAGTTCGGCGACAACTTCCACCACACGCATTTGGGGTGGATCGGAAAGGGGAAAGGCAAGGTGCAGGGGCAAGAGGCAGGAAATGCGCGTTGAGGACCCCTGCCTCCGCCTCTGCCCCTGATTCACCCGTTCGAGTGCATCGCCACTGCGTTCCCCTCAGTATCCATGAAGAAGGCCATGTAGCCGATGTCGTCGCTGATGTGCGTCTTGGGCATGAGCACCTTGCCACCGGCTTTCTCCACGCGACCGAGTGCAGCACTCAGGTCCGGGTTGGCATTGAGGTAGATGAGGGCGCCTTCCTTGCTGGGCTTGTGCATGCCGCTCTTCACGATGGCGCCGCCCACTTTGCCGTTCGCGCCTTCTCCGGGGAACATGCGCATCTGGAGCTGGTCCAGGTCCATTGGTTCCATTTTGATGTTGAAAACGGTTTCGTAGAACTTCTGTGCGCGGTCCAGGTCGTTGGTGGCGATCTCGAACCAGTTGAGGGCGTTTGTCGTGTTGTCCATTTGAATGTGTGTTGTGTTTTCCGTCGATCGGCGGTCCACAAGCTAACTCGGTGGACGGGATGATATCACGTGGTGTGATGGAAGGTGTACGAGCATTGAACGACCTTCGCCCCACCCATGCGCATCCTCCTGCTGGACAACTACGACAGCTTCACCTGGAACCTGCACCACTTGCTGGAGCCGCATGCCGAGGTGGACGTGGTGCGCAACGATGCCATCACCGTTGACGATGCTGCGCACTACGAGCGTATCGTGCTTTCGCCAGGGCCCGGCCTGCCGGCTGAGGCGGGGATCATGATGGAGCTTTTATCCAAGTTGTTGCCGACTCATCCTATCCTCGGTGTCTGTTTGGGCATGCAAGCGATCGTTGAAGTGTGCGGTGGGACTTTGTTCAACCAAGCGCGTGTTATGCATGGTGTAGCTGTGCCCTGCATTCCGGAAGAGCCCGTCGACGCGCTCTTCACCGGACTACCGGAACGTTTCGAGGTGGGCCTCTACCATAGCTGGGCCGCGGATCCGAAAACACTTCCGGAAGCACTACGGATCACCGCTCGTAGTGAGGCGGGTGTGGTCATGGCCGTCCGGCATACACGCCATGATGTATGCGGCGTGCAATTCCATCCCGAAAGCGTGTTGACGCCGGTGGGGGAGAAGATGATGGCGAATTGGGTACACGGCGGGCCATAGACCCCTGCCTATACCGAATAGTGGGTATTGCGCACGCCACCGCGAAGGTTCGTTCAGAGCGCCTACTTATCTTTCAGGATGAGCATGCGTATCCCAGCCCTGTTCGTTTTCCTTTGGTCCACGTCATTGATCTATGCACAACCCATCACCCTTTCGGGCACCGTGGTTCTGCATAACTCACAATTCGAAACAGGGAGCCGCATCCCAGTAGAGCGTGCGAGCATTCGTGCGGATGCCGCAAAGGCAGTGACCACGGACAAGGATGGTGGCTTCGTTCTACAGTTCCTTGGGTTGCAGGCCGGAAGCTCTGTGCGCCTAACCGTGACCAAGCCGGGTTTTGAAGTGGTGAACGGAATGGACCTGGATCGGGTGACCCTTGGGCGTATTACGGAAGTAGAGGTGGTCCTGGCCGAGTCCGTGAAATTGGCGGAGATGCAGTTGCGTTTTTATGCTGTGGCCAGAGGGCGGATCGAGGCCGGATATGCACGCAGCTTGGATAAGCTGCGCAACGAGGATGTCGCGCTGGAGACCCGCTTGAATGAGTTGGGAAGGTCCTTTGGTGACACGCTGGCCGACCTTGGCGCGGCGCTTGAACTATTGGAACGCCGAAAAGAGAATGCACTGGCGCAAGCGGTAGACCTGGCCCGATCATTCTCCCTGATCGACCTGGATAACGCGTCCGCTATCTATCGCGAGGCGTACCAGGCATTCCAGCGGGGCGAAGTGGATAGCACGCTGCTATTGCTGGACAAGGATCGTTTGGACAAGGATCTCAAGGAAACCCTGGATCGCAAGGCAAGGGGTGAGGAATTGATCGGAAGGTCGAATTCCGTCATTCGCCAAGTATTCGATAGCTATCGCTTACGTGCGGATGTGTTCCACATTTCGTTGGACCTGCGCCAGGAACTGGCCGCGTTCGTACAAATGAAGGAGATCATGGATGAACATTCCGATGTCTTTGTTCCGCTGGATCGTGCGTATCTGCTACGCAGTATGGGTTTGCTGCACCACGACATGGATCATGTTGCCGAAGCCCACGATGAATTGCAGGAGAGTCTTGATCTGTTGAGCGAGCATCTGGGTCCCGGGCATGATGAGACCGCACGTGCAAGACTGGCACTGGGGATGGTTCTTGAGGATGAAGGTGCCTACGGTCCAGCAGAGGACCTTTATCGCAGCAACCTTGCAGTGCGCTCGACGGCCTTGTCAACGGATGCGTCGGCATCTATCCAGTCATTGTCAGCCCTTGCAGGTGTTCTTGGAATTCGAGGGCAAACGGATTCGGCCCTTGTATACCTGCACATGGCCTTTGACAGCATACAGGGTACAACTCTTGCGGGTGGGATCGTGGAAGCGGAACTTCTACGCTCACTCGGTCTACAGTTGCGGGAACAAATGAACTGCGAGGAGGCGCTGGCGATGTTCCAGCGGAGCACCGATCTGAAGGAGGAACTGATCGCAGCAGGCGTACGGGATGTCGATCTGAACTCTGCGTACACGAGTTCAGCGAGCGCATTCAACTGTCTGGAGCGGTATCCTGAAGCGATGGCCGCTTACACAAAGGCCTTGGAATTGAGCGAACGCAAGTATGGCAGGATCCATTCCAGAACATCACGTGCGTTGAGCAATATCGCGACCACGCGGATGAGAATGGGCGATCATCAGGGGGCCTTGCAAGATCTGCGGACGGTATACGGCATCGATTCGAACCTGCTGCAATCCAACGATGGGTCCCTTGCTACCCACAGCAACAATATGGCCTATGCATTGAGTGCCCTTGGCCGCCATGAGGAGGCCGTAGTTCACTATGAAGAGGCCCTTCGGATCTTCCGCATCATATATGGTGTTGATCACGCACGCGTAGTTACTGTACTGCACAACATGTCAGGCACTTTATTGGCAGCCGGCCGTTCGGATGAGGCGTTATCCACGGCACGCGAAGCACTTGCGATCCGCCTCGCACGATTCGGTGAGAATAGCCCTCTGGTCGCTGATGCTTTTTGGACCGTAGGTGATATCCAGATGAGGACAGGTCATCCCGATTCTTCCTTGGCCAGCTTCCAACGGGTGGTCGCTATAGGCGAGCAGCTTGGTGCCAAAGGTGAAATGAGCCTGGCTTCCGGAGAGTCGGGCCTTGGCCAGGCCGAAGAACGCTTGGGCCATGGGCAAGAGGCCATGCTGCACTATCAACATGTCATCGATATCTATGCCCGATCCAAACCGCCCACATTTCCGGGTATTGTGGTAACGAAAGCCAGGATGGCACGTTGCGCCCGGTCCAATGGCGATCCTGGAAGAGCTGTTGTTCTCGCCGAGGATTCGTATTCACTCGCCCCGAATCTTCTTGCGGCGTGGGTAATGCATGAATGTGCTCAGGACGCTGGGCGACCATCGGAGGCGCTCAGGTATCTGGTCGATTGCGCACGGGCCATCGGAACGCCGACCGATAGGGGTGATGTGCAAGCCGATCTTGTCTTGGAGACCCTCCGGCAGAGAGCGCATGAGAATGGTCGTCCTGAGGTATTGAAGGAATTCGAGAATAAAACTCCTTGATCCGTCTTGTTGTTAGTTGAAGGTTGTCAGGAATGCCTCCTTGGTGGCTACCGCGACTCGTGGTTCGGGAGTGACCATCCAGAAGCCAAACAACTACCAACTACCAACTACCAACAACAACTGCCCACGCCCTCAGAACATCAACCCGCTATCCCCACCGTACGGCCTGCGCTGTTCGAACTTGAGGTCCTTGAGGATGCTCGCCTTCACGTTGATGCGGAAGCTGAAGCTCTTGCGCTCGCCGAGGGGGATGATGTTGAAGTTCATCTCCCAGCAGTGCATGTCCCAATAGAGGTTCAGCGTGGTGTAGGTCCATTCCTTCGCCACCATGTCATAGCCGGTACTACCGCCGATCTTCCAGTATTTGAAGAGGGTGAAGTCGCCGTTGAAGAGTACGCTCTGGCGTTCGGTATCGATCGTGGTATTGTTGACGTAGCTACGGCTGATATCGTAGCTGTAGTTCACACCCAGGCGCCATGGTATGTTGAAGTTGATGCCTGCGCCTTTGCTGGGATCGGTGTCCTCCACCACCTGCTGGTCGTTGGTGTTCGTGGGGGTCGCGGCCTGGCCGTACCGGCGGCTCTTCACATCGAAACCCACCGCTACGTTGGTGTAGGTCATGCGCGCCAGCCTGCCCGAACTTGACGCTTCACTACGGTCGATGCGCTGGCCCAGTTCGTTCACGGCGTACGGATCCCACAAACTGGTGTAGTTGATGTTGATCTTGTTGAACAGCGCTGTACGGGCGCTGAGGTTGATGGGAGACCAACGGAGCGAGTCCTGGAGGAAGTCATAGTTGGTCGTGATGCCCACGAAATCGAAGAGTTTGATCTTCTTGTATTGCACATCGCCACTGGCCGCGGTGCTGTCCAGTGTGGCCTTATTGTCCCGCACCTTGGCTTCGAGGCTCTGGATCAGTCCGAAGTTCATGGCACCGCTCTCCCCCTCGGGTGGTTTGCCGTAGATGCCGATGTCGAAGGGTGAATAGCTGGACGTTGCGCCGTTGGTACCGAAGGGGCCGTAGATCTGTGTGCTTTGGTCGGGGCGGTAGGTGAAGCCTACGTTGGGGGTGATGACATGGCGGATCGCCTTGAGCCCCTGGCCCCGGAAAGTGTACATGCCGTACACCTTGCTGGTGAGCGAGGCGCCTGCGCTCCACTCGAACGGCGCGGCGAACTTGGGTATGGTATCGGTAACGGTGAACGTGGTATCGTCCGTGGTGTATACCGTTTTCCTCAACTGCTCGAAATACATCCGGTCGGTAAAGCGGATCTCGGGGTTGAGCGAGAAGAAGCGGCTCTTGATGGTGGTGGTCACCGCGCCGGAATGCCGCAAGCCGTTCTGCATGCTTTGTTGCAGCCTGGACATGTTCGCGAAGGAAAGTTCCTGCTGGGTGGCGCTCAGCCGGTTGTCGAAATTGGTGGTCCAGTTCACACCGATCTGGTCGTAGAAGCGGGGTGGTGCGCTGACCGGTCGCAGCTGTTGGAAAGGGAAGATGCGCTGCACGTTGAAGGTGACCGAGGGCAGCGTGAAGTCGTATTTCTGGGTGTTGCTGTTCTGGCTGTGGCGCAGATTGATCGCCAGGGAATAGGGTTTGCCGGGCCACAAATGGCTCCAGGCGATATTGCTCTGGAAGGTGTTGCTGAGGTAGTTGACCGAGCTGCTGTTGAAGTTGTTCGTGAAGTTCTGGCTGCTACCCACGTTCACGCTCGCGGTGAACCGGTTGTTGAGGCTGGCCTTGGGATCCAGCGCGTGGTTCCACTGGATGAAGAAGTTGCGCGTGCGGCTGAAGTCGGGGTACTCCGGGTCGCTGTTCAGTTGTGTGCTATGGCTCAGGTTGAGGTTCCCCGCATAATGGTACCGGCTCTTGTAACGTGTTGCTGCGCGCAGCGCCCAGCTGCCACGGCTGTAGATATCGCCGGTCAATTGCAGGTCCGCCTTGTCACTGATGGGCGTATACCAGCCGCCGTTCAGCAGGTAATAGCCCAATTGCTCGCTGTTTCCCCATGTAGGGACCAGCACACCGGCGGAACCGCCCTGGTGGTTGGGGAAGATCCCGAAGGGGAGGGCGAGGGGTGTGGGTACGTTGCCCACTTTCATATAGGCCGGACCTGACACGATCTTGTCATCGGGGATCACCAGCATGCGGCCCACCTTGAAGTGGTAGTGCGGCTTGGGGCGGTCGCAGGTGGTGATCATGCCACCCTTGCTGTGTACTTCGCCATTGGCGTGCCGCTTGCTGAGGCCGGCGGTGACCCAGCTGCCCATTTCCTCGGTGCGCACCTGGCGGATGAGGCCCTGTTTGGTCTTGAAGTTGTAGCGGATGCTATCGGCATCGATGGTCTGGCTGCCTTGGTTGAATTGTGGTTTGCCGACGACCGCTCCGGTGGAGTCCAACGCACCAAAGGCCTGTGTTTCCTCGTTCTTGAAGCTGAAGATGATGCGGTCGGCCGTGAGTTGCACATCTCCGTAATGCACGGTGGCCGCACCGAAGAGGTACACGGTTTGCTCGGCAAGGTCGTAACGCATGCTGTCCCGGGCGCCGTACTTCACCTCGCTTTGCAAGGCTTGGGCGGCAGCGGAAAGGCTCGCGCATACCAACACGAACGTGATGAAAACTGCACCGATCGCGGACTTCCCGCACCTGCACCGCCCGCTAGTTTCGCGCCGCAAGGGCATGGAGCAACGCATTTCCGTCATGGACCAGGTGGTGCGCCGTACGGCGGGGCCGAAAAGTACACATGTGGGAGTGGGGAGGGCGCGTTCCATCCATGGCCGGGGTGTTCCGCTGCTGGCTCCGTGGTCTTTTGAGGGGAAGAACAGTTGTTGGTCGTTGGTTGCCGGGCTCGGTGGCAAGTTCCATGGTGTAGCTGCGACGCGCAGGCCTGTCGCCCACCAGTTCCCCCCAAGTAGCCTGACGGCCAACGACGAACAACGAATTTCCATCTCCGCCCTGCTGAAATACGCCGCCATCGCCCTCTTGTTGTTCGCCCTCGCGAGCCCCATCCAGGCGCAAACACCGGGCCGTGATCCGAACCGCATCCGCACGGTCGTCCTCGATGCCGGGCACGGCGGCAAGGATCCCGGCAACTTGGGTACAGGCCGGTACAAGACGACCGAGAAGCACATCGCTTTCAACGTAACCAAGCTGGTGGGCAAATACATCACCGAGAACTTCCCGGACGTGAAGGTGATCTATACCCGCGATGACGACACATTCATCGAGTTGAAGGAGCGGTGCAACATCGCCAACAAGGCCAAAGCCGATGTCTTCATCAGTATCCACTGCAACGCCAACGACAGCAAGGACCCGCATGGCTGTGAGACCTATGTGATGGGCCTGCACAAGACCGAGGCCAACATGCGCGTGGCGCAGAAGGAGAACGCGGCGATATTGCTGGAAGAAGGACATGAGCTGAAGTACGACGGGTACGACCCCAAGGATCCCGAGAGCATCATCGCCTTGAGCCTTCGCCAGAACACGCACCTTGATCTCAGCCTCCTGTTGAGCTCTTATATCCAGAAGCAGTTCAAGGACCGCGTGGGTCGCCCGGACCGTGGCGTGAAGCAGGCCGGTTTCCTGGTGATCAGCTACAACACCATGCCAAGCGTGCTGGTGGAACTGGGCTTCCTCACCAATGCGAACGAGGAGGACTATCTACAGAAGGCCGAGGGACAGGACTACATGGCGTCGGCTATCTACAGGGCGTTCAAGGAGTACAAAGGCACCGTTGAAGCCGCCGGTTCCGGTGTGCCGATCGCGGAGCTACCGGATACCCCACCCGTGAAAGTGGAACCACCGGTGAAGGACGAGACCACCGCCGAGGCCCCGTCGCCCATCACCTTCAAGGTGCAGATCACCACCAGTTCCAAACGGATCGAACTGAAGGCGAAGAACTTCAACGGCATCGAAGGTGTCCAGGAGCAGCAGGGCGCCGGTCTCTACAAATACAGCGTAGGCAAGGAATCCACCCTGGCCGGTGCCCGCAAGTTGCAGGAGGAGTGCCGGGCGAAGGGCTTCGACGGTTGTTTCATCGTCGCCTTCAAGGATGGTGCCCGGATCGGACTACAGGAAGCCCTTAAATTAGCCGAGGCGCACTAGGCCAAAACCGTCTGGATGAAGATCAAGAAGGAGTACTCCATCGCTCTGCTGGTCCTTGGGGGCGTTGGGCTGCTCATCTTCGGTGTCAACTTCCTGAAGGGATTGGACCTGTTCCAGAAACGGAACCTGTACCATGTCAAGTACAACAACGTAGCCGGGATCACGGGAGCCAGCCCGGTCTTCTACAATGGCTACAAGGTGGGGCAGGTGATCGGCACGAAACTGCTACCCGATGGCAGTGGCCAGATCCTGGTCACCTTCCAGATGAACGAGGACAAGCTGATGGTGCCGAAGGACACCAGGGTGCAGATCTACAGCGCCGATCTGTTCTCCCGTGCCCTGCAACTGGTCATGGGCACCAGCGCTGTTCCAGCACCCGCCGGGGATACCCTCATCGGCGATGCGCAGTTGAGCCTCACCGATGCCGTGAGCCAGCAGATCGATCCCCTCAAGGCCAAGGCCGAAGGCATGCTGGCCTCCGTCGACTCCGTGCTCAACTCCTTCCAGAGCTTGTTGAACCCCCAAGCGGTCGGCGACATAGACAGCAGCTTCACCAACGTACGCCGCGCGCTGGAAAGCCTCAGCAACACGGCGAACACCCTGGACCGCCTCGTCGCCACCGAAAGCGCCACACTCTCCGCTGCGCTGCATAACATGGAACGGGTGAGCGCCACGCTCGCAGCCAACAGCGATGAAATGGACCACATCTTCACGAACCTGGACACCCTCTCCACCGACCTCGCCAAAGGCCGCATGCGCAAGGTGATGGATGAACTGGCCGCGACGAGCAGCGAGCTGCGCAAGATCACGACCAGCATCAACGAGGGCAATGGCACCATGGGTAAGTTGATGAAGGACGATAGCCTTTACAGCAACCTCAACGAAGCCAGCCGCGAGTTGGACCTGCTGCTGGAGGACTTGCGGATGAACCCGAACCGGTACTTCAGTGTTTTCGGGAAGAAGGACAGACTTCCGAAATTGAGCGATGCGGATGTTGAACGCATCGGCAAGGCGCTGGAAGCGGAAAAGAAGAACTGATCCATGGGCATCGCCAGTGTCATCTTCATCCTGTTGGTGGCCGCTGCATCATGGCTCTTCGCGCGCAACATCATGCGCGTGCGCCGCAACATCCTGCTGGGCAAGGACGTGATCATCAACGATCGGAGGAGCGAGCGTTGGGCGGTGATGGCGCGCGTGGCCCTGGGCCAGAGCAAGATGGTGGTACGACCTGTCGCCGGGTTCCTGCACATCATCGTCTATGCAGGTTTCGTCATCATCAACATCGAGGTGCTGGAGATCATCATCGACGGCATCTTCGGTACGCACCGGGTATTGTCCTTCCTCGGTGGCTTCTACGACTTCCTCATCGGCAGTTTCGAATGGTTGGCCCTGGGCGTATGGGTGGCCTGTGCCATCTTCCTGGTGCGCCGCTACATCATAAAGCTGAAGCGCTTCATGATGAAGGAGCTCGACGGCTGGCCGCGCACCGACGCCACGTTGATCCTCTGCACGGAGATCGCGTTGATGAGCGCCTTCCTGCTGATGAACGCAGCCGATGTCACCTTGCAGAACATGGGTGCCGAGCACTACGTGGAGGCAGGTGCTTACCCCATCAGCGGTCCGCTCGCCTCATTGCTCGGTCTGTCCACGGCATCTTCCTCCACGCTCATCCTCATCGAACGCGTCTGCTGGTGGTTCCACATCATCGGTATCCTTGCCTTCCTGAACTACCTGCCGTACAGCAAGCATTTGCACATTCTGCTCGCCTTCCCCAACACGTGGTACAGCAAGTTGGGGCCGAAGACGGAGGTGGCCAACATGGAGCGTGTGACCGGTGAGGTGAAAAGCATGTTGGACCCCGGCATCGCGCCGCCGGAGATGGCCGCACCGCGCCAGGTGGCTGGTCACGAGGTCACTGATCGGTTCGGCGCCAAGGATGTGTTCGACCTGAGTTGGAAGAGCCTGATGGATGCCTACAGCTGCACCGAATGCGGCCGTTGCACCAGCGAATGCCCGGCGAACATCACCGGCAAATTGTTGAGCCCGCGCAAGATCATGATGGACACCCGCGACCGTCTGGAGGAAGTGGGCAGGACCATCGACACGAAAGGGAAGTGGGAGGATGATGGCAAGAGCCTGCACACACGCATCACCGAGGAAGAGCTGTGGGCCTGCACCACCTGCAATGCCTGCACCCAGGCCTGCCCGGTCAATATCGATCCGGTCAACATCATCATGGAGATGCGCCGCTACCTGGTGATGGAGGAAAGCAGAACGCGCCCGGCGTTGACGAGCATGTTCAACAACGTGGAGAACAACGGTGCGCCATGGGCGTTCGGGCCCGACAAACGATTGGATTGGACGCAACAATGACGATCGTTACCAACACCGTTGTAGCGTCGACCAACCGGGTCGACTTGAACTGATCGACGATGGAACAGCTGCAGATCCGCACCATGGCCGAATTCGCCGCCACCGGCGAAGTGCCCGAAGTATTGTTCTGGGTGGGTTGTGCAGGCAGTTTCGACGACCGCGCCAAGAAGATCACCAAGGCCTTCGTCCGCATCCTGAATGCCGCCAAGGTCAAGTTCGCGATACTCGGGCAGGAGGAGACCTGCACCGGTGATCCGGCACGCCGAGCGGGCAACGAGTTCCTGTTCCAGATGCAGGCCTTGCAGAACGTCACCGTGCTGAACGGCTACGGCGTGAAGCGGATCGTCACCGCGTGCCCGCATTGCTTCAACACGCTGAAGAACGAGTACCCTGCGTTGGGTGGCGTGTACGAAGTGATGCACCACACGCAGTTCATCAATGCGTTGCTGAAGGAGGGCCGCATCAAGGTGGAAGGCGGCGACTTCAAAGGCAAGCGCATCACCTTCCATGATCCATGCTACCTGGGTCGTGGCAACAACGAATACGAAGCACCGCGCGAAGTGCTCTTGAAGCTCGATGCCGCATTGGTGGAACTGAAACGCAGCAAGCAGAACGGCTTATGCTGTGGAGCAGGTGGCGCACAGATGTTCAAGGAAGCCGAGCCCGGCAAGCGTGAAGTGAACGTCGAACGCAGCGAAGAAGCCCTGGCCGCAACACCCAACGTGATCGCCGCGGGTTGCCCCTTCTGCAACACCATGCTCACCGATGGCGTGAAGCACTTCAACAAGGAAGGCGAGGTGGTGGTGTTGGACGTGGCCGAATTGGTGGCCAACGCTGCCGATCTGTAGGGGGCGATCACGTTGTTTCGAAGATCCACCGTTGGGTGGGTTCGGCACGAGGACCAATGGTCACACTGATGAGGCCTTCATATCTTTCGTCGGGATCGAATTGACGAAGAACGCGTTGACCTGACCTCTCCCAGCGATGACGGACTACGAGCCCAAATGGAACAGCAGTGATTCGGACATGCCGAGTGGCATGGATTCACAGGCGGAGAACTACTGGCGATATCAGCGTGACCTCCAGCGTGATATGGTCAACTCGGCGGGCAGTTTCGAATGGGGAACGAAAAGCAGCAACGGTAGTAGCTATTCCAGTGGATCAGGATCCAATGCGGATCTGACCGCTGGAATTGGCTCCTTGATAGGTTTGCTTTTTCGTGGCGTCGCACTCCTTTTTCTTGCTGGCCTGTTCTGCGCGCTTGCATTGGCGGCGTTCTTGATGGATGGTTACCTGATCCTTCATGGCTTGACGCCATGGGAGTGAGATCGGAGCGCGTATGTGACTTCGACATGCTCTTCCGATGCGGACGTATCGACCGAAGCTGGAATAGCAGAGAAACCGGTTTCCCGGGGTCGGATCACTGCAGAACGAAGGGCACCGCTTTCGTGCCGGTCGCGCCAGAGACTAGGACCACATAATTGCCGGGTTCAAGCGCGGAGAGATCCATCGTTTGGTTGACGGTGCCGTAGGTGGATACGAACCGCTCGGTAACTGCACGGCCGAGCGCATCCCGCACCTCCAGAGTATATGCCTCTTTCATGTCGCCAACAATGGACAGGGTGCCTTGCGATGGGTTGGGGAACACGCTCACGTGCAGTGGGTGCAGCTCGTCCATGCCGATGGCATCAACACCGATCAGACGTACGATATTATTGCGGGGCACATCGTTCACAGTGGTGAAATCCCCGGCAGCCATGATCGTCCCATCGGGCAGCCATTCCACCGTGAACACTGTAGAGGATCCCCCTGTGAATCCGGTACCGGTTTGGAAGGCCTGGTCCACCAAGCCGTTGTCCTCGGTGCGGGCGAGGCTGCGACGGAAGAGGCCATCGAACTGTTGGAACGAGCCCGCCGCCACGACCTTGCCATTCGGTTGATAGGCCACCGTATATACCACCGAAGAATTCGGAAACATTCCCTGAGCACCCTCGCCGAACGACATATCCAATGCCCCATCGGCCTGGATGATCGCAATTCCGAAACGGGCTTCTCCCGCGAATTCCTCGATCGAGCCGCCCACGAGGATCCGTCCATCGGGAAGGAGGGACAGCGTATTGAGGAATCCTTCCGTAAAGCCTGCGCCTGGATCGAAGCTCATGTCCAGGGAACCATCGATATTGAATCGGGCCAAGCCGTTCCGCTCGATACCGTGGAACTCCATTTCCTGTTCACCCCCAACAACAAGTTTTCCATCGGGTTGCACGGCAAGGCCGCGCAGGTTGTCGAACACGGAAGTACCCAGATCGAAGGAGGGATCCAGTTGACCCGAGGCCTCGAGACGGGCGAGTTCATAGGTGGGTGTGCCGTGTATCTCCTGGAAGCTGCCCCGGATGTAGATCTTCTCGTCCGGTGCGATGGCCAGGTCGTTGATCCATTGGTTCGGCGGTATCCCGAAGTCCGTACCGGCGCTGAACGAAGGATCGAAGGTGCCATCGGCCATCAGGCGCGCCATGCGCACAATGGGTGAACCATTGTAAGTATTGAACTGTCCGCAGACGAGAAGTCGTCCATCGTTGTAGCGTTCAACCTTGTAAACCTGCTCGTCGAATGCGCTGCCGGTCATGAACGAGGGGTCCAGTGTACCGTCCGGTAGCAAACGCGCTATGTGGTTGCACGCCGTCCCATTGTATTCCGTGAACGGCCCCACGATCACGATCTTCCCATCCGGTTGAACGAGCATGTCAAGGATACGGTCGTTCGTGCCGGTGCCGGGATCGAAGGAAAGGTCTACGCTGCCAGGTTGCGCGTGTACCATAAAACAGAACGGGGCCAGTGCGATGAGTGCGAGCGCAGAGACACTACGGAGTAAGGATCGTACCACGGGAATTGGTTTGCCGCCAAAGTAATGGTCTGTCGGGGACAGAACAAGGACGGACATTGCTCATCGTCTCGGAATCCGGGCTTCCATGACGTTTTCTCCGGCACTGGGCAGCGTCCAAGCCCCGTTCGTCGTCATCCCATAGTAGCGCATACCCATTCCCCATTCCTTTGCGTTACCTGAGCGAACGAAACGTGTGATAGACCATGACCGCGACCGCCCCTTCTCCCACAAAGCACATCGCCGACCTCCCGGATCACGCCCGCGTATGGGTGTACAAGACGGCCCGTGACCTTGGTCGTGCCGAGCAGAACCTTGTGCGGGACCGTGGCGCGGCGTTCACCAGCACCTGGGCTGCGCACGGCGCACCATTGGATTCTGCGGTGGAGGTGTTGCACGACCGTTTCGTTGTCATCGCCGTGGACGAGGAGCAGGCCAAGGCCAGCGGTTGCAGCATCGACAAGAGCGTGGGTTTCATCAAGCAATTGGAGCAGGACCTCGATCTGACGTTGACGGATCGCATGATCGTGGTCTACGAAGCGAAGGGCGAGATCACCAGCTGCCGCCTCCAGGATCTTCCCGAGTTGCTCAAGGACGGCATCTTGACCGCCGATACCATCGTGTTCGACGACCTTGTGCCAACCGTCGGTGAATTGCGCGCACGCTTCCGCGGACCGCTGCGCAACACCTGGTTGCAGCGCTATCTGTAGGGCTCATACCCATCCGGGTCTTGAAAACTCATGCTCGTGGCACGGAGCAAGGGTCGGTGGCGTGCCCACCTTCGGCACTGACTAACATTCCATGCGCAGCGAAGCCGAACGGTGGACCGGTGCCCTCCTGCACGGATGGGTTGAGCTGCTCACGCTGTTCGCCCTGTTGCTGGTGGCTTTGGCCCTGATCGGATGGTGTTGGAACCGTGGTCTGCGCAATTCGGACCGCGTTGGCCTGGTGCCTTGGGAATTGTTGATCACAACGTACGCGTTGGTACTGGTGCTCCGCTACTTCAATGAGGGCCTGTGGCCGTCCATCATCATTGCCGCAGGCGTGGCACTGGCCGGTCTGCTCGGCCGTGGCGGACGCCATCGGGGGTTGTGGGTCCCGGTCATGTTGCTGGCCGCCTTGCTCGGCTTGGGGCTCAACCTGAGCTTCGTGGTGCTCACGCTGCTGATCATGCTGGTCCTGCTATTCAGCGCAGGGCGCGGACGATGAGGCGCGGGCGGGGTCGCATCGGTGCAGGTTGGATGGTGCTCGGCATCGGGACGGGGCTTTCGATGATCGTTTTCGCCGTCCTCCTGGGTCCGGGCCGCTTTGTACGGATCGCGGGAGCATCCTTCCTGAGCACAACTGTAGATGGTCTGGCGGAGGATCCGGGGCCCCACAAGTTGCGGGTGCTTGACGTACGCATCGATCAAGACTACCTGGACACCCTGGGCGCGGATCTTCCCTGGAGCGGTGGCCGCAACATGCCGGCCGTCCTGCTGGAGAACGATGTCGAGCACCCCGTGAAGTTCCGCTACCGGGGAATGTACTCGGCCTCGCACTACCTGGGTGGCAAGAAGTCCTTCCGGCTGTCACTGAAAAAGGACAACCCCTTCGCGCCCTACCGCAAGTTGAACCTGATCAACCCCAAGTCCTTCAACATGGTGAACAACCACATGGGGAACTGGATCGCGGGCCGCATGGGCGTAGCCGTGCCGTGGAACGAGATGGTCTTCGTGCGCTTGAACGGCCGTAACAACGGCGTGATGGAAATGTACGAGCAGATCGATGGCGACTACGAGCAAGTGCGCCGGTTGACGAAGCACGAAGTGCCGGTCTACAGGGGCGAATTCCCACCGATCACCGGTCGTGAGCTGACGGAGAAACGCACATTGTGGCGCAAGGCGGAGTATTGGGAATACGTGAGCAAGGCGGACAGTTCGCTTTCACACGCACGATTGAAAGCCTTGGTGGACGTCATCTACGATTCCACGCTCACGATACCGGTCCGTCGCGATACGCTCGCACAATTGATCGATGTGGACGCTTACGCGCGCTACCTGGCCGCCATGGTGGTGGTGAACACCAAGCACATGGACCAGTTCCACAACCAGTGGTTGGTCATGAGCGATCGCACCGGTCTGTTCTACCCGATCTTCTGGGATGCCCTGCTGATGTTCCCGCCGGAGGGCGAGCCGCTCTACTTCATCAACGACGCGTTGGCGCACTGGTTCCTGCGGATCCCCGAATGGCGCCTGCTGCGTGATCGTTATGCTTACGAAGCCTTGCAGGACCTGCACGCCAAGAGGACCTTCATGGACGAGTACGATCGTACGATCGAACGGATCCAACCCTCGCTGCTGGCCGATCGCAACAAGTACGGTCACGTTTCGCTGTTCCCCGCGGATGTGCATCGCTACTCCGTGGTGCATGCGATCAGTTCGTTCGCGGGCATGCGGGCCACGGTGAACAGTTACTGGGACCGGTTGAGCGCCCGGCTTGCGGCGAATGAACTGAAGGTCGATCGCACGGCATCGTTGCATTTGACGAGCTCCGTGGAAGCCCCCTTCGAACTGCGGTGGAACTCCCTGCAACAAGAGGCACCGCAGGTGATCATCGGCACGGACACGGTCAGCGCTTCACGCGTGGATGGTGCCTGGTCCGTGATCGTCCACCGCGAAGTCGGCCTGCCGCCTGGATCATGGGACAGGCCCTTCGCCAATTGGCAGCACTACGTGGTGAAGCCGCTCGATATCACTGTTGTGTTCCCGGGCGGCATGCCCGGCGACATCTCCATCATCAATGCCATAACGCATGAGCCGGTCAATTAAAGCACGGCGCATCGGCTTGGTGCCGTGGCTGTTGGGCGTGGCGGTTGTCGCAGGTGGGTTGGTGGCTGCTTTCTCCTTTTCGTCCTCGGAACGCATCTCACGCCAATGGCCCTTGGGCATAGGACGTGCGGAAGTGGAGTTCTATGCCCGCTGGCTGGATCGTCGCCATGTGGAGGTGGGGCACACGATCCCTGACATCTACCGGTTCGGCGGCGCGAATGGCGTGGATGCCTGCATCGATGAGCAGTCGTATCCGGGTTGGCGCACCCGTTGGTTCGAGACCGACGGCTATGGCGATTCCGCGGAAGTCCGCCGTTTGGTGAACGAGGACGGGTACCTGCTGCGTTTCAAGAAGGAAGCGCCGTTGAAGGGTCAGCGCCGCGTTCTGTTGTTGGCTGCCACGGCGGAGGACATCCGCGCGAAGTACCTGGAGACCATTGCGAACGAGCTGGATCTGCAAACACCCGGCATCGCGTTCGTGCGAGCGATCGGTTGTGGCAAGGAACTGGGCCTCTTCCGCAAGGAGGAATGGATCGATGGAGATTTCCTGGAGCGGCGCGGGCTCACAGGCGCCTCGCTGGTGAAGATGGGCATGGATCCCACGCGCCCGGATCTGCAATTCGCGGTGATCGATGGCGACAGCACGGAACGTGTCGTCCTGCGCGGCACCATCGAACGTGCGCTGGATGAAGTAGCACAGGGGCGTACCGATGCGCTCGCACAATTGGTGGATGAGCGCGCCGCGATCGCCTGGTTGCTCATGGCCTGGGTGGATCGACGCGATCCGTTGAAGGAACCGCTTTGGTTCGCGCACCAATGGGCCACGGGTCGCATGCTGCCGATCTACCGCACGCCAACGACGATGGGGGATGCTGCGGACGATGCACCGCTCGCTTATAACCTGCTGACACCCCTGCTCCGACGTCCCACGTTCCGGGCGCACTTCGAACGGGCGCAAGCGGATCTCGCTGCGAAGGTCCCGGCGCTCCGTGAACGGTTCAAGGCACTGGACAAGGCCTGGCTACCGGTCCTTGCTGATGCGCGAGCAATGCCCTACGCACGGACCTCCGCTGATGCGACCGTCGAGGCCTTGTTGGAGCCTGGCCACATCGGGGATCCGAACGCCGCCGTGCTGCTCGATCGCCCTCTGCTCTTCGGTCCCGGCCATGCGACCTTCCTGCACGGCATGGTACTGCCACCGGTCGTGGCCCAGGTCAGTGCGGATACTGCCGGCCTTCGAGCATTGGCGGAACGCTACAAGTTGATCCTGCAGGGTGATTCCATCATCTTCCCGAGAGGCAAGTACACCATCGACAGGACCATCGAGTTCCCTGCTGGCCGGACCGTTGTGATGTTGCAGGGCGCTCGCCTGTTCATGGCCGCAGGCACCAGTCTGGTGTGCCAGGGCGATCTGTTCGTCCGGGGTACGCTGCGCAATCCGGTCTTTATCCGTGCCCAGGATGATCGCTCCCCATTCGGCACCATCGCAGCGCTGGGCAGTGGTTCGCAGCACTGCGAGATCGGTGGGTTGTACATCTCCGGAGGTGCTGGTGCCACGGTCGAAGGTGTACCGCACACTGGAATGATCAGTTTGCGCAGCATGGGCCGTACGGTGGTGGTCAACAGCGTTCTCGAAGGGACGCGCGCAGAAGCTGCATTGCTCATCCACGGCGGTGCTGTGGAGTTGAATGGTGTTCGGTGCAGCGATGCGCACAATGATCTTATCGCGCTGGAACATGCCTCCGGCGTGGTGCGCGATGTGCAGGCCAACATGAAAGCAAAGGAGGGGCAAACGAACGGCCTGCGCATCCGCTCCGGACAAGTGGCCGTTGTTGGCGGTCGGTTCAGCGGACTGCGTGGCGCAGGTGTCCGTATTGATGGTGCTGCCCAAGTGCTTGTCCGTAATGCATACTTCGCAGGCAACAACGACGCCATCACGGCCATCGACCGCTCCTTGGTGCATGTGGAAGGGAATACGTTCAGCACCAACACCACGGCACTGCACGGTGGTTCCGACGCGGGGGCGCGCTTCCTGCTTTACCCCAACATCTTCGAGGGGAACGGCACCGAGCGAACGGTGGGGCCTGTGGATACGGTCACCCCGAAGGATGCCTTGGAGGCATCAACGGCGGTGTCTTTCGGTGTGCAGCTGACGGAGCCGGGACCGGAGGCGAATGGAACAGGCAGGGGATCGCGACGACGACGCCCCACCAGCCCTGCGCCTTGATCACGGGAAGATCCCCGCGCGATCCGCAGGCCGTTCCGCACTGCGCCACTCGGAGCCCTTCATGCGCAATTCTTCCGGTGGTACTTTTTCCAACGGATACAACACCGCATCCGGTCGGTCCAGGAAGGTCACCGTGTTCACCTTGCCATCCACGAGTTGCACGTTGATCCGGCTGCAATCCGCCCGGTTCACGCCCATGATGGAGGTCACGCCGTTCTTTTCCTCCTCTGCGAAATAGACCGTGCGGCTGTTGCCTTCCACGAGCAGGCTCCGCAGTCCCTTTTCGCCGAACTGCCCTGTCATGGTGGTACCCGCGACCTGGTCGAAATGGATGCTATCGACTTGCGAAAGCAGGAAGGTGTTCTGTTCGGCGTAGAGCTTGTCCACCTTGCCGGCGCGCAGTCCGATGCGGATGAGGTCGCCCGTGATCTGGTCCGTACCGCTCCATAGTACGGGATCATGGATCAGCGTGATCAGGCTGTCGGCTTCGCTGTATATCAAGGTGTCGCAAACGCCTTGCATGTCGTGGCGAAAGAAGCGCACGCCTTGGTGTACCTGGATCCGCTTGCCGGTGGTGTCCAACGCGGTGAAGAGGGTGTCGCCATGCACGAACAAGGTGTCGGCATCCATCACGAGTTGCAGTTCCATACGGCCCGTGATGATCGCCCTATCGGTCAGTTCATTGTAGCGGCCCTGGTCCCCGGTGGCCGAGAGGTCGTTCGCGGTATCGGTCACAAGGACATTCCCCCAGGCCAGGCCGATGCCGGTGATCCGGTCGTAGTGCAGACTGTCGCCGGAAAGCGTGCGGTTCTTGTTCAGGATGGTGGATCGTTTGCTGAAGCGTGCCCGCTCTGCACGCGTATCATACATTCCGCGTGTTGTGAGGATCTCCGTTTCTTGCTGGGCGATCCGCGTGGGACCGAAGAACTCGGCGACCCCTGTGGATGTGCCATAGTGCATGGTATCGGCCGTGATCGTCCGTTCCGGGTGATCGAGGCGCACGTTCCTGCTGAAGATGAAACGCCGGGCATCGGTGAGGTAGGTGCCTACATCGCTCGTGAGGGTGTTGTCTCCGCTCGTGCTTACGATCCGGCCACCGGCAGCATACACGGCGCGTCGGTTGGCGAGGTCATAGTCCAGCGCAGGGGTGGTGAGTTCCATATCACTGTTGCGGAGCA
>DEQO01000081.1 GCA_002360495.1 Flavobacteriales bacterium UBA3364 | reverse complement strand
CGTTCTCCATCCAGTAGGTGTAGGTGTTCACGAACTTCTGCGGGTGCAGCTTCACGCGACCGTCCTTCACCACTTCCAAGGCGGGCTTGGCCAGCTCGCCCATCTTCACGAACCATTGCAGCGAGAGGCGCGGCTCGATCACGGCATCTGTGCGTTCGCTGTAGCCCACCTTGTTCTTGATGTCCTCGGTCTTTACCAGGTAGCCCTTCTCCTCCAACTCCTTCACGATCTTCTTGCGCACAGCGAAGCGGTCATCGCCCACATAGAGCTGGGCAGCGGCGCTCAGCGTGCCGTTGGGCTCCAGGATGTCGATGGTCTCCAGGTTGTGCTTCTTGCCCAGCTCGTGGTCGTTCACATCGTGCGCGGGCGTCACCTTCAGCGCGCCGGTACCGAACTCGCGCTCCACATACTCATCAAAGACCACCGGGATGCGGCGACCGATCAGTGGCACTTCCACCTGCATGCCCTTCAGGTCGGCGTAACGCTCGTCCTCGGGGTGCACGGCCACCGCTGTATCGCCAAGGATGGTCTCGGGACGCGTAGTGGCGATCGTGATGTACTCGGCCTCCGCGTCGATCGTCTGATCTTCTGATCCTCTGATCGTCTGATCGATGATCCTGTACCGGATATGGTAGAGCTTGGAGTTCTGCTCCTTCATGATCACCTCCTCGTCGCTCACCGCCGTCAGCGCCACGGGGTCCCAGTTCACCATACGCAGGCCGCGGTACACGAGGCCTTTCTTGTGCAGGTCGATGAACACGTCGATCACGGCATCGCTGAGATCGTCCTCCATGGTGAAGCGTGTGCGGTCCCAATCACAGCTGGCGCCGAGCTTCTTCAACTGCTCCAGGATCACGCCGCCGTACTTCTCTTTCCACGCAAAGGCATGCTTCAGGAACTCCTCGCGACCGATCGCGCTCTTCTTGATGCCTTGTTCACCGAGCAGGCGCACCACCTTGGCTTCCGTGGCGATGCTCGCATGGTCCGTACCCGGCACCCAGCAGGCGTTCTTCCCCTGCATCCGCGCGCGACGCACCAGCACGTCCTGAATGGTGTTGTTCAGCATGTGCCCCATGTGCAGCACGCCCGTCACGTTCGGTGGTGGGATCACCACGGTGTAAGGCTCGCGCTCGTCGGGCACGGACCGGAAGTACCCCTTCTCCATCCAGTGCTTGTACCACTTGCCTTCCGCGGTCTCCGGCTCAAATCGCTTCGCGAGTTCCATAGATTCCCTGAATATGCCGCGAAAGTAGCGGTGCAGGAGGAGACCGTCCCTCCTTGCGCACCCGTGCCAAGTGTGAAATGTTCGTGAAAGCTGTCAAGGAAGTGTTAGATCCAGCAAGCGACGATCCCATGAACGGAAGATTCGCCCACCAACGAACACGACCATGAGAACGCTCCTCCCTACTCTCCTACTCGCCTTTCTCCAGTTGGATGGCCATGCCCAAGACACAACGTCCGCGAGATCGGCGAAGATCGAATTCGAGTCGACCGTGCACGACTACGGAACGATAGCACATGCTGCGAACGGCGAATGCACGTTCAAGTACACCAACACCGGCCATGCTCCCTTGGTCATCACGAACTGCAGGAGCAGTTGCGGCTGTGTCGTCCCAAGATGGGACCCAGAACCTCTGCTGCCTGGAAAGACTTCCACGGTACGGGTGAAGTACGATACGAAACGGCCTGGCCCGTTCACCAAGTCGGTAACGGTGGAATGCAATGCTGCCAACACGCCTTCTGTCGTGCTCACGATCAAAGGCCATGTACTTCCCCCGGTGGAGACCATGCCAGCGGACACCACACAACACATCGATCACTGACCGACCTCACGAAAGATCATGGCTCCTCGCGGCGTGACGGAAGACCCAGGACTTGGGCGTACATCATTCGACCTTGTCCTTGAGCACAGTGCGCTACCTCACCAACAGGTCCGTGAATACGCATGCACTGCTCTTCAGCCCGGCTTCACGAAGGGGATGCGCTCGGCCCACGCGAGATCGCTCCTGAACGTGGGGCGGATCATCCCTGTTAAAGTCCTGTTAAGGTCTGCACGGTCCGAAAACACCCCTCTACTTTCGACGTACCAAAAGCGAAAACACATCCCCCTACCCCGATGAAACACCTGCTCTTCACCCTCGGCCTCGGCCTTTGCACGCTGGCCTCCATGGCCCAACCGGAGATGAAACCCGTGGGCGGCACTGGCCCCATGATCAGCCTGGACAAGGAGGTGCACGATTACGGCACCATGAAACAAGGCGGGGATGGCAACTGCGAGTTCACGGTGACCAACACCGGCGATCAGCCATTGATCATCTCCCAGTGCCAGGGTAGCTGTGGCTGCACCGTGCCACAATGCGAGACCGCTCCCATCAAGCCCGGGACCAAGAGCGTCATCAAAGTGAAGTACGACAGCAACCGCGTAGGCCCCATCAACAAGAGCGTGACCATCACGAGCAACGCGACCAACGCACCTAGCAAGGTGATCACCATCAAGGGTACCATCGAAGCCGCCCCGACCACTCCCACAAGCCCGGAGAAAGAGGCCTCGCCGATGGCACCTGCCGAGAAGCATTGATGGCGACCCCGTAATTCGGCACGATACCTGTATCAAACCCGTCAAACGACAACACCAAGATCTCCATGAAGAAGTTCCTGCTCTCCTTCGGCCTCGCCAGCTCGATGCTTGGCGCATTCGCCCAAGAGAACGCCAAACCGGTCAGCGGTACCGGTCCGCAAATGTCCATTGACAAGGAAGTCCACGACTACGGCACCATCCCCCAAGGCGCCAATGGCACGTGCGAATTCACGGTGACCAACACAGGCGACCAGCCGTTGATCCTTACCAATTGCAAAGGGAGCTGCGGTTGCACGGTCCCCAAGTGCGACACCGAACCGATCAAACCGGGAGGAAAGACGGTGATCACCGTGAAATACGACACGAAGCGCGTAGGCCCGATCAACAAGAGCGTGACCATCACGAGCAACGCCACGAACACGCCCGAGAAGATCGTACGCATCAAAGGAACCATCGAAGGTGCTCCTGAAACGCCCACGTCTCCCATGAAAGAGGAGAATCCAATGGCTCCTGTGGAGAAGGGCTAGACCCCTCGCACCAGATCCTGCGAAGCCCCCTCCGCCCGAGCGGAGGGGGCTTTTTACTTCACCGCTTTCTACCGGAAGACCGATCTTCGCCCTTCGAACCGTCCACCTATGCCAGCCATTTCCACCAAGGGCCGCCTTATGCCGCCCTCGCCGATCCGCAAGCTCGTCCCCTTCGCTGAAGCAGCCAAAGGTCGCGGGACCAAGGTGATCCACCTCAACATCGGCCAACCCGACATCGCCTCCCCGGATGTGGCGCTGGACGCCATTCGCCATCTGGACCGGACGGTGATCGAGTACAGCCATTCCGCCGGGTACGAGAGCTATCGCAAGGGTTTGGCGACCTACTATGCCCAGCATGGGATCATGGTGGACCATGATCACATCATCGTCACGAACGGCGGAAGTGAAGCCCTCCTGTTCGGCATGATGGCCTGTTTCGAGCCTGGCGATGAGGTGATCATCCCCGAACCCTTCTATGCGAACTACAACAGCTTCGCCATGGCAGCCGGGGTGACCGTGGTGCCCGTTCGAAGCACCATAGAAAGCGGTTTCGCCTTGCCCCCGATCGAGGCGTTCGAAGCCCTCATCACCAAGCGGACCAAAGGGATCCTGATATGCAACCCCGGTAATCCCACCGGCTACCTCTACAGCGCGGCCGAGCTCGACACCCTGCGCGACATCGTGAAGCGCCACGATCTCTTCCTTTTCGCGGACGAGGTCTATCGCGAATTCTGCTACGATGGTGCACGGCACATCAGCGCGATGACCCTGAAGGGGATCGAGGAGAACGTGGTCCTGATCGACAGTGTGAGCAAACGCTACAGCATGTGCGGGGCGCGGGTAGGGGCTTTCATTACACGCAACAAGGAACTGTATGCAGCGGTCCTGAAGTTCGCTCAGGCCCGTCTGAGCCCACCGACTTTCGGGCAGATCGCCTCCGAAGCCGCCTTGCGTACGCCAAAAAGCTACTTCGACGCCGTTGCCTCGGAGTACAAGCAACGCCGTGACATTCTGGTGAATGGGCTCAACACGATCCCCGGAGTGATCTGCCCCACACCCAAAGGGGCCTTCTATTGTGTGGCCCAGTTGCCCATTGACGACAGTGACCGCTTCTGCCAGTGGCTCCTGGAATCCTTCGCGTTCGATGGCTACACCGTTATGATGGCCCCGGCGACAGGCTTTTACGCCCAACCGGCCACCGGTCGCCAACAGGTCCGGCTGGCCTATGTCCTGGAGCAACCACTGCTGGCCAAGGCGGTGGAATGCCTGAGAAAGGCCCTCATGGAATACCCCGGCGTGCCCGCCGGGACCCCAAAGGCCACCTCGGCCGCTGGCTGATCGGCCGGTACACGCTCTTCCTACCTGGACGCCGGGCTGGATCCTGCTTAGGCGCGGTCGGTGCTTGTGGAAGCCTGACCCGTGTTCCTGTTTGGCCTGCTTTTCGGGAGATAGGCACTTGACAGAACTTGTCTCGCCGCCATAATTTGCTCATCCGACGGAGCAATTTCTGCTTCCGTCGAAATATCCAAGGCGGTGGAAAATTTCGATAAGCGCGTGCCGAAGGAGCACCCTCAACGAGGTGCCATGCACCCCAACAGGGCGCTCGGTAAGTTCCTGACGGTGCTCGCTTTGCTTGCCCAAACGCACATCGCAACGTGCCAGGACCAGCCATCCCGCCAATACCGAGTGCATGTCCAACACATGCAAGGAGGCCTTTCGCCCAAGAGCATGTTCGGGGTACTACAGCAGTGGATCGACGCCACGGAATTCGATCACGACAAGGACACCAGGACACTGCTGTTCACCACGCCGGAAACGATCCATTTGGAAGAGCTCAGGCAGCGACTGGCCCCAACCGGATACCAGGTACTCGGCTACACTGCAACTCGCTTGAACGGCGAGGCCGAGGACCTCGAGGAAGGTATGCCGCCCTACCCGATCTTCCAGGACACGGGCAACGAGTTGGAGGACCACGCCCGTTACCACGCTCGTAAATCGGCGTGGATAGCCGCTTGGCCGCAGGAGTACGAACGCAGGACCACTCCCTGGACAAAGGAACATGGCGAATAGGTCCAATAACGGCATGCGTGCGTCACTCCTGGCCACAGGCGGGTTCCTGCTGTGCGCAACCACCATGGGACAGACCGCCTCGGACGCATGCTCGTTCGCAGCGGGAAGCCGATATACCGTTAACACCGCGTGCAACTATCAGACGTTCAATAAACCGGGTTCCTACGTACCGAACGTCACCGCTACGGGATGCACAGGGTCCGGTAACGATGATGCCTTCGGTTGGTTCCAAGCCACGGCCACTACCACCACCATCTCATACAATACGAGCGATCTCGGGACGAACCCGATCATCCACGTCTACACAGGTACCTGCGCGTCCTTGGTGGCGGCCGGTTGTGTGAACGCCACAGGTGCAGCCGGTTTCCTAAGTCCGGTAACGGAAACGACCACGTTGGCAACGGTCGTGGGACAGAACTACCTGGTACGGATCCAGAACCAGGGGACCAACAACGGCATGAACGGGCGCCTCTGCATATGGAGCCCACCTCCACCACCGGTCAACGACAATTGCGCGAACGCCATCGACCTGCCGGTCTTTGAAAGTTGCTTCAACCAGGTCTTCACCAATGTGGGCGCTACGGCTTCAGGGACCACTCCGGCTCCTGCATGCAGTTCGGCCCCAAGCACCGATGTCTGGTTCTCCTTCGTGGCGCCTGCCAGTGGCGCTGTGCGGATCGTGACGGAGGCAGGAACACTCGCCGATGCCGCATTGCAGCTCTATTCCGGTGGTTGCGGTGGCATGGCACTGGTACCCAACGGCTGCGACGACGATAGTGGACCCGGGACCATGCCGCTCGAGGACCGCCGATGCGCGGCGTTGACGGGAGGGAACACCTACTACATCCGCGTTTGGGGATTCAACGGGGCCACAGGCACCTTCGGCATCTGTGTCCGCGGAGTGGACGTGTTCCCTACGCCGCAGCAGGATTGCAGTGGGGGATTCACCGTATGCAACAGCGGGGGGATCAGTAATTCCTCGGATTATACCGGTTGTTCAGTGGACCTGAATTCGACCAATCGCGGTTGCCTGACCGCCAACGAAAGGCAGGGCACGTGGTATTTCTTTTCGCCGCAAATGACAGGCAACTATGGATTTTCGCTTCAACCGGTGGACAACGGCGGAAACCCAGCGAACATTGACTACGACTTCGCGATCTGGGGCCCGATGAGCACCATCACATGTCCTCCGGCCGCAGCGCCATTGCGCTGTTCATACGCACTTCCCAACCAAGGCGGGGGCAACTACACTACTGGCATGGCAGCGGGCAACTCCGATGTGAGTGAAACAGCGACCGGTGCCGGTGTCAACGGATTCACCGCTCCGATCAATGTCCCAGCGGCCAGCGTCGGCCGGGTCTACGTGATGTATTTGGACAATTTCACGACCTCGGGACAGGCCTTCAACCTGACCTGGAGCCTGCCTTCACCGACCGCGTTGGACTGTAGCCTGCTGCCCGTGGAGCTGCTCACGTTCACTGCACGGGCGGGTGCCGATCGCGTCCATGTCAAATGGCGGGCACAAGCCGGGGGTACCAGCGAACGGTTCATCGTGGAGCACTCCATCGATTCGGTCCATTTCCGATCCATCGGCAGCCTGGAAGCGGAGACGAGCGATGGGAACGACATCGACTACTGGTGGGACCACAATGATCCGCTCGACGGCGTGAACTATTACCGGCTC
>DEQO01000026.1 GCA_002360495.1 Flavobacteriales bacterium UBA3364 | reverse complement strand
CGGGTCTTGTCGCCCAGGATGCTGCCGCCGGAGCGCTGGCTGCTGGGGTCCGTGGCGAGAACGGCCACCCGATGACCTTGGTCGATCGCATGACGCCCGAAGGCGTCGATCAAGGTGCTCTTACCGACGCCCGGAATACCGGTCATGCCCAAGCGGAGCGCATTTCCGCTGTGCGGCAGGGCCATTGAAAGAAGCTGCAACGCCGCAGCGCCATCGTCCGGACGTGTGCTTTCGATCAGGGTGATGGCCCGTGCCAGCGCGCCGCGGTCTCCGGAACGTACCCCCGCGAATAACTTGGGAACATCAGCTGGTCCGCTCATTTCCGGGTTCAGAGACCTTTCCGGTAGTTGTCCACCCAAGCACTGTCGCCCACATCGTGCAAAAGACGGAACACGTTCTCCCCCTTGGCCAGATCGCTGCGGTGCAGCATGCCATAATCGGTGAGGAGCAGTAGTTGACGTGGTGATGGCGCCTCACGCTCCTCGGCCCAGCCCTTTCCTGGATGCTGCCCCTCGACGGGACGGAACGGGTACTCCTGGAATCGGAGCTTCCAGATCCGGTCGAAGACCTCGCAATCGAGGAGGTATCGGCCGCTCGTATCGGTTCCTTCCGCCAGGCACGACCGAACATCGTATTTCCGGAAGAGATTGATCCCTTCAGGGTTCGCGGGGCTTGGCACCACACCTTGTGCTTGGAGGACGAATTGGTCGCGGGTCAATGGGTCGGCCTGTATGGTCCTGCCCTCGAATTCCTTGACGGTGAAGAGCGTGAAGAGTTGGTTGTTCGGACCGGTGTTGAGACTGAGCCCGAACGTGTATGTCGCGAACGGTGGCGGCCTTAGCCCTTGGCCACTTGTGGCGGCGGACAAGGCGCAGAACACGAAGAGGGTCCGGAGCGACGACGCTTTCATCACCGCGAAGATACCCGACCGGAACGGGATGCCGGACGCTAGTGCTTCACGAAATGCGCCGAGCGGTTCATCAGCCCACGTGCGTCGTTCACCAACAAGGTGTAGCTGCCGCTGGAGAGCCGCTCCAAAGGAACATCGATGAGCATGTTCCCCTTGGTGCCTTGGTAGAGGTCCTGTTCGACCAGACGGCCACCACTGTCGAGAATACGCCAGATCACGGCATCGTCCTCGGGCATCTCGAAGGAGGCGAAGAGGATATCACCGGCAGGGTTGGGGAAGACCACCATTTCCGTGCTGGCCTTGCGGTAGACGGCATAGTCCGCCGGACTGATCATGGTACCACCCCCCATGTCCACCTGTTGAACACGGTAGTAGTTCAATCCTTCCTTCGGACTTTCATCGAGGAACGAATAGGTCGTCAGGCTCGTGGTATTCCCCATCGCCTGCAGCGTGCCGATGGGAGCATAGTCGTACGCATCGACGGACCGCTCAACGATGTAATGGCTCGCATCCGTTTCAGAGGCGGTGGACCAGCGCACTTCGATGGCCTCGCCGGTCAGTTCCGCTTCAAGTTCGATGAAGCTTACAGGCAACAAGGAGCAGTCCAGGGAAGCGCCGTTCGACAACTGCCAGCTCAGCCCGAAGGAAAGTCCGCTTTGCGAGTAGTTGCTGATGTACATGATGTAGTATTTCCCGCTGGTCACGGTCAATGGTGCCACCCACTTGTCCCCACTGGGACTTTCCGTCGTATCGGTGGCCGCAGCGCGCATACCTGTATCGCCAGTGGAACCGGAGAACGAACAACGCGTAGGCTGTCTGAACGGGGGGCAGACCACACCGGTCTCGGGTCCCCAAATGGCGAAATCATAGTCATCACCGGAGTTGCTCGGTGCTATGGTCATGGCCACCGTGCCTGCCGAAGAGGGCGAGAATTTGTACCATGTTCCCTGTCTTTCGGCGGCGGTCAGGCAGCCGAAGGTGGTGGAGCGCAGATCGACATCGAATCCGGTGCCTGCGGGATTGTCATTGAAGGATTGAGCATCGCAGATCGGGGTGCTGCCTTCGCAGTCCTCGTTCGGTGGGTCGGGTGGTGTGCAATCGATGGTCTCCACCAAAGCGATGCCCGATGGGGGAGAAGGACCAGCCAAATGGACACCGAAGCCACCGGGGACCTGGCGGATGAAATAGCGGTTCTGGGACTGATTGGGCCCGGAGTTGACGTAGCTGACGACCAAGTCACCACTGGTCAGACCGATGACCGCGTAATTGTAGAAGTTGCCGGCCGGGACGGTATAGCTCGTTGCCGGGTTCGCATCGATCTGGAACTGCACCTCGCTGGATCCCCAGCCGTTCTCACCGCTGTCGAACATTTCCAGGAAATACACACAATTCCCGCTGGGCATTGCAGGTGCCCACACGCACAGGTTGAAGGTCCCGCTGCTACTGCCCGTGCCCCAATACCGGATGTAGTAGGTAGCACCCGGTACAAGGTCTGCGAACCGCAGGAACGGCATGGTGCCGGCCCCTTCATCCGCGCTGCATTGGACAAGGGAAAGTCCCGATGCGGTACAGGTGGACGCCGTGTAGAGCGCCATGGACCCGTCGGTCAGGGTGCCCGCTGTGCTCTGGATGATCGCGATCCCCGAGGTCGGAGCGGTGAACGAGTACCAAACATCCCGTGAGGAGGAGGTGAACGATCCGCAACCCGGTGCAACGGCCGCGCTCGAATTCGTGGCGGAAACATTGGTGGTCGATGTCAACGAGCAACTGGTTCCCACCGTGAGGGAGATGGCCCCGCAGGGTTCATCGTTCGTCGGGGGTTCCACCGCGCAGATGTTGAACTGGCCGAACGTCGTATTCCCTTCCGCCCACACGCGGAAATAATAGGTGGTGCCACCGGTCAATCCGGTAAGCGCCAATTCGGGCATGTTGCTGGAAGGCGAGTTGGCATTGCACGCTATCTGGGTCATGGTCGCCGAGCACGCACTGGCGGAATAGGCGGCCATGGCCGCGTTGGTCAGCGAACTGCCACCTACAGTACTTGTCGTTATCACCAGGTTCCCGGATGCTGGCGCTACGGCCAGGAACCAAACGTCATTGCCGAGATGATTCCCGCATGTCGGTGTGGAGATCCCCGCCGTGCTGCTGGCCCCCGAGGTCGTGCCGGTCGTGTTCGTACACGTCGTATTGACGGTCAACGTGGTGGCCGTGCAAGGGTCATCGTTGGCCACTGCGGTCGGCGTGGTGACACAGATATTGAACTGGCCGAGGGCGTTGTTACCATATTCCCA
>DEQO01000041.1 GCA_002360495.1 Flavobacteriales bacterium UBA3364 | reverse complement strand
GGAAGCGGATGGTGTAGTCCAGCGCGCTGTCGGCATTCAACAGGTATTCCGTGCGGCTGCTGCGCGAGCTGGTGAGCACCAGCTTGTCGTTGGGGTCGTACGCGCCCACCACCAAGGTGCTCAATGCGTAAGTGTCGTTCGCTGGATCGGCATCGGCAGGGGCGGGGACCAGGACCAGGCTTGCGTTCATGTTGGTGCCGATGAGCGCAGGGTTCGCGGGCACTTGCAACACCACGGTGATATCGACCTGCCCGAAGGATGGCAGTGACGGTACATTGAATTGCAGCAGCCCAGGTGTGTTCACCGCAGGAGCAACGCTGCTGCTTGTGTAGGTGAGTTGTGCATCGTAGTTGAGCGTGGCCGAGAACGGACCGAACGGGAACGCGCCGTTGTTCAGCATGCGCAAGTGATAGGCGAATGGGAAGCCCGGCCGTGGTGCTCCTGCGATCACTAGTGCTTCCATGTCCGCTGCGTAGAGCGGTTGCAAGGCCAAGTCCAATGGTACGTTCGGCGTAATCGCATCCAAGGTGAAAGGCGCCGGCAAGGCCGCAGGGCACAAGGGAGCATGCGCGCCGGGATCGGCCAGATCAGCGGTGAAGGCTCCGTAAGGCAGCTCCTCGTTGTACGTGCCCGCACTATTGGTCATGGCATAATGGCCGCCGGGTTCGCAGTGTACCATGCGCCAGGGATAGGGCACGTCGCTCACGTCCTGCACGCAATCGCCGTTCAGGTCCACATACACCGTGCCGCTCACCAAGCCGCAAGGATCGGTCGTAACGGGGATGGTCACGCTGGTGTTCATGCCGCACTGGCCCATCGACAGCGGTCCCCCCCAGGTCCCGGCCGGGTCGAATGGATAGGCTTCGAGGCCGTAAGTGCCAGGCGCCAGGTTGTTCATGAAGACCTGGTTCCCGATCACCTCGTAACTCATCCACAACCCGGAGGGCCAGGTGTACGCGCCAGCGGATCCCACTTGATCGAAGGTGAGTACGGCGCTGCCTGTCTGCCCGCCGGGACAGCTCGGAGCCACAACGGTGTTCAGCAGCACGGGCGTGTCCAGGTCCGTTACCTCGATGTTGTTGATGGTACTCGTGCAACCGTTCGCATCCGTGACCGTGCAGGTGTACGTGGTCCCTGGACAAAGGCCGCTGAACTGCACTCCATTGCTTCCCACCAAGCTGGCATTGCCGCCCGGCAGGATGGACGCGGTGTACGGTGCAAGGCCTCCCCAGGCCAAGGCGAAGGTGGTCGCACTTCCAAACCCATTGCACGCACCGTCGCAACTGATCGCGGAGCCCGTGTTGCCATTTCCCGGAAGCAAGGTGGGGACGCTCACGATCGTGCGGCTATCCGATACCACCGTGCCCATATTGTCCGTAACGGTCAAGGTGTAGGTGCCCGCGACCAGCTCACGGGCCGTGTTGGTGCCTTGACCGGTCGGCGGTGCCGGGCTCCACGCGTAGGTGTAGGGTGCCTGTCCACCACTCACGATGGCGTAGATCCAACCCGTCCCGTTGCCGCACGCATCGTTGAACGGATTCATGGTGATGGTGAGCGCGGCGTGCAGAGGGAGCGCCGAGGTCACGAAGAGGAGGGAAAGGAGCCGCATGGGAAGGTGGTACGCTCCTGTGAAACTACGCTGCTAAATCGCTCTCGCACATGATCCGTCGGCGGTCTTTCAACAGCACGGCCTGCGCTGTGACCATCCGTTAGAGGACGCGGACCAGAACCAATTGGGCAGTTGCCGAGCGACCCTCCCGATCGATACTTCGTACTGTGTACAGGCCGTTGGGCCATCCGTTCACACTGAAGCGGTCATCCACCACCGAAGGCTGTGCCACCACACGACCCGCCGCATCGAATACCATCACGCGTTGCATGCTTGGGCTCAACCACACCGTTCCGCTCGCCGCGTCCAGGAACAAGCGGAAAGGGACAGGGGCTTGCTCCGGGATGCGCACGGTGCCATCACCGGAAAGCACCAGGATCCGATCATCCGCTGCCACCGGGCTGCCCGCCCAGTCCCGGTTGCTGGTGCAGAGGAAGACGCGGCCATCCGGGTGCACCAATACATCGCGCAGCCTACCGAAGGTGTTGCTGAGAAAGGTGTTGTCGGCCACGACCGCATCGCCGGTCGCGTTCAGTTGCAACTGGCGAAGCTCCTTGCCGCGCAGGGTGGCCACGAGCAGGGAGTTCTGCCAGCCCGGTATGCTTGGGTGGTCGAAGTAGTCGATCCCGGCCGGGGCCACCACTTCATCCGTGAATTCGTGGATGGGCTCCACCACGTCGTTCGCCTCGCAATAGGCGATCTCGTCCGGTGTGTTGCACAAACCCAATACCTCGGGCCAGCCGTAATTCCTGTTGGGCAGGAGGATGTTCACCTCATCGTCGTTGGCCTGGCCGTGCGCACTGTTGTAGATGAAGCCGTTGGAGGCCTTCACCATGCCCTGTGGGTTGCGGTGGCCCCAGTTGTACACGTAGCTGCCGGGTACGGGATTGTCCGCCGGGATGCTGCCATCCGGGGCGAAGCGCAACACCTTGCCGTGCGAGGTGGCGGGGTTCTGCGCGTTCTCCACATTGCTCATGGTCTCGCCCAGGCAGAGCAGGAACATGCCCGCATCGTCCACGATGATGCGCGAGCCGTTGTGCGATGGCCCCGCCGCGAGCGTCAGGCTTAGCAGATGATCGGACGCGTTGGTGAAGCTGTTGGTGCCCGCATCATACAGGAAGCGCTTCACCACACTTTCGGTGCTGCTGATGGTGTAGTGCAGGTACACATAGGGTTCGTTGCTGAAGTCCGGGTGAAAGGCCATGCTGTGCAGGCCGGCCGTGAAGCCGAATTCGAACACATCGGGCAAGGTGTGCACCAGTTCCAATGTGCCATCCTGTGCATCCATGCGATGCACCTCGCCATTGGCCTGGGTGAACCAGATGTACCCATCGGGGCCGAGCACCAGGTCCCACGGTACTTCCAAGCCCGTGGCCATTTCCTCTACGGTCACCTCGGTGGTACCCACCAGGAAGGTGGTTTGGGCGTGGGTGGCGGTGGCCACAGCCAGGCAGGCGAGGGCTATGGGGCGGAGCATGGGGTGTTGGTTCGGCTTACGAACTTAGGGAAGAGTGGGGTGGGGGCACTAACTTCACGACCATGGAACTCGCACACAATATCATCGCTGACCTGAAGTAACGGCGTGCTCAATTGGTGGCAGAAGCCAAGGCCGATCCGGTCCTAGGCTTGGTGGTGCTTTCTTACGACCATGGGCAGTATGGCGTGCAGGCCTTCTATGAGAAGGAGACGGACGAGTTCGTGGAGATCGATTTCTATCTGAAAGGTGTACCCGATGAAGAGGTCAAGATCGGCCACTCCATTCACCCGCCAAAGGGTGGGGCTTGGTGAACTGCAATACAGATTGATTCACACAGCCCGGCAGCCCAAGGCTACGCTTGAGCCTCCATGATCTTCTTGTACAGCGCCCTTCCCATCAGCGCCAAGGCGATCTCCTTGAAGGCACCGTCGTCCAGATAGCGCGTCACCAACTTGTCGTTCTTGCCCATGCGCTGCACCATCAGATGGTCCACCAGTTCGCGGATCCCGAGGATGAACTTGTCCTCGGGATTGGCCAGCGCGGTATCGATCACACGCTGGTCCTCTGCGGCTTCGGCTTGTATCTGACCGAAGAACAGTTGGTCCGCTTCGGTGAACTCCGTGCTGAAGCGCTCGTTCAGAACGCCCACAATGGTGGAAAGCGGCACCTCCGGGTCCTCGGGCTTGCCGGTCCCAACGGCCACCGGACCACCGATCGGTACCACGTCGCCGGTCTTCAGGTCGATGGTACCGGTGCCGATGCGCTCCAAGCGGTAGTAGCGCAGCGCCACATCATCGCTGGGGTCGATGATGCGCGACTCCCGCTCCAACGGCAGGTGTGGCAGCAGGAAGCGGCCGTAGCTGTATAGCTTTTCCTGGTCGGCATCAGCCCAGGGGCGGATCTGGCTCAGGAAGGCATAGAGGTTCACGTAGGCCTTCAGCTTATCGCGGAAGGACTGGCGGGCATCCTCGTTCTCCAGCGCCTTGTAGCGGTCCACGGCGGGTTCCACATGCTTCACCAAACGCGCATGGTCAGCTTTCTTGTGTTTGGTTGAAGGCTGGTAGAAGATGATGGCGAAGGCTTCCACCTCATGCGCATGGTACACCTGCACCGCATCCAGCTCGTGCTTCAGGGCTTCCAGTTGCGCAGGGTCGGCCGGCTCCTTCAGGCTGGTGGCGTCGTAGTAAGGCTTGAAGGCTGTGTAGATGTCCTCAGCGCTGTTCACGAAGTCGAGTACGAAGGGTTGCTCCTTGCCGGTGTAGCGTCGGTTCAAGCGGCTCAGGGTCTGCACGGCCTGCACGCCGTCCAAGCGCTTGTCCACGTACATGGTGTGCAGCTTGGGTTGGTCGAAGCCCGTCTGGTACTTGTTGGCCACCAACAGCACGTTGTAGTCCGGACTATCGAAACGCTCGGGCAACTGTGCTTCACTGATGGGCCGGCCGTTGGCTACGTCGATGTTCAACGAGGGCTCGGTATAGGTGAGATCCTCATCCTTCACCTTGCCGCTGAAGGCCACCAGCGGGTTCACGTCGGCATAACCGTGGGCTTTGATGTAGCGCTGAAAGGCGTGGAAGTAGCGCACGGCATGCAGGCGGCTGCTGCACACCACCATGGCCTTGGCCTTGCCATCCAGCAGGTGCCGCACGTGCAGGCGGAAATGCTCCACCATCACCTCGGTCTTCTGTTCAATGTTGTGCGGATGCAGGCTCATGAACTTGCCCAGTTGCCGGGTGGCCTTCTTCTTGGGCAGGTTGGGGTCGTCCTCCACGGCCTTCACCAACTTGTAGTAGGTGGCGTAGGTGGTGTAGTGCTGCAGCACATCCAGGATGAAGCGCTCCTCGATGGCCTGCCGCATGCTGTACAGGTGGAAGGGTGCACCGAATAGCTGCAATGTCTTGGGCTTGGGCGTAGCCGTGAAGGCGAAGAAGCTCAGGTTCTTCTGCTTGCCGCGCGCGCTCATCACGCGGGTCAGCATGTCCTCGCTGCTTAGTTCCTCCTCCTCGTCGCCTTCCTGACCGGCGCCGAGGATAGCCTTCAGCTCCTTGGCCGCCTCGCCGGTCTGACTGCTGTGGGCTTCGTCCACGATGATGGCGTAGCGCCGCCCGCCGATCTTGGTCTCATACGCGGCGGCTTGTTCTGCGGCCAACTGCCGCTCCACTTCGCTCAACTCCTCGTATCTGCCACCGGCGGCGATGTTCAGCAGGCCGCGCAACACATTTGGGAACTTCTGCAAGGTGGTGATGACGATGCTCGTACCATCAACCAAGGCCTCCGCCAGTTGACGGCTGTTCTCATCGATGGCCTTCACCACGCCCTGTGCGTGCTCGATCTGGTAGATGGCGTCCTGCAACTGCTGGTCCAGCACACGCCGGTCGGTGATCACCACCACGCAATCGTACACCTTGCGGTCCTGCGCATCGTGCACACTGGCCAGGCGGTGCGCCAGCCAGCTGATGCTGTTGGTCTTGCCGCTGCCCGCGCTGTGCTGGATCAGGTAGTTGCTGCCGGGGCCGCCCTCACGCGCCGCCGCGATCAGCTTGCGCACGGCATCCATCTGGTGGTAGCGGGGGAATACCGTGGTCTCCTTCTTCACCATGCGGCTGGCCCCACCCGCTTCGTTCACCTGCTCCTCCTTGTGCTCGGTGAAGATGAAGTGGCCGAGAATGTCAAGGAAGCTGTCGCGTTGCAGCACTTCCTCCCAGAAGTAGCCGGTGCGGTAGCCGCTGGGGTGTTGCGGATTGCCCGCGCCGCATTTCACCTCGCCGGGGTGGCTGCCGCGGTTGAAGGGCAGGAACACGCTCTTCTCACGCGCCAGCCAGGTGCACATGTGCACTTCCTCCACATCGGCGGCGAAGTGGACGAGGGCGCGCTTCTGGTAGCGGAACAGCGGCGCATTGGGGTCCCGAGTGGTCCTGTACTGTTCGACGGCCTTTTTCCAGGTCTGTCCGGAGCCAGGGTTTTTCAGCTCGCAGGTGGCCACGGGCAGGCCGTTGAGGCAGAAGGTGAGGTCCATCTCGCTGCCATCGTGGGGGTGGCAGGGAATCTGGCGGCTCACCGTGAGCTGGTTCTCCCCATACAACGCCAACATCTCGGGGTTCAGGCCGTGGGCGGGCTTGAAGTAGGCCATGCGGAACAGCTTGCCATAGAACTTGAATCCGTGGCGCAGCACGTGCAGCGTGCCTTTCAGCTCCAGTTCCTTCAGCAGTTCTTCCAGCAGCTTCTGCTCCAGGTCGGCGCCGTGCAGCTTGGCCATCTGTTGCCATAGCTTGGGCTGGGTGCGCTGGATGAAACCCAGCACCTCCGCCGGGAAGTACGCATTGGCCTTATCCCAGCCATTCTTCGGCAGGCTCACCCAGCCGCTTTTCTCGCTCAGGATCTCTTCGAGGTAGGCCTCGAAGGTGGTCTCGCTGGTCACCTTGGACATGCGAGCAAGTTAGGCTACCTCGTCGTGCTGAACCATGTAATGCATCTGCAGCTTTTGCAGTCGCATGATCTCCGCACTGCCCCCAAGGGCTTGGAGCAAGGCCAGCATCAGGCGGCGGCGGTTTTATGTGGAGCGAAAGCAGGATTACCTAGCAACACATCTTGTTCAAGGTACTTGAACCCGCCAAACCTTTGGCAGCGCGAGCTTATCACAACTTCCAACCTTTCTTTCTTTCCCCAACTCATTCTCGTTGCTCAGATAGAGCGCACCACCAGGGCCCCAAGTTGCTGCTTCCACCTGCGCGCATTGCATGCTGAGCATGTGTGTGCCCAATGCCATTCGAGAGCCGGTCTGTGAAAAGTTGTCGATGATCGTGACGAAAGGCATATAGGTCCTGTGCTTATTGCCTACTAGTGCAAGACGATCCCGCTGTTGGTTGTAAGCCGCACCGGTTATAGGACCGTCAACGATCATTTCGCCGGCGTATACAACTGTAAGTGTGTCCTTGTCCATGCCCGTGAAATTCGCAAGATCCAGGGTGTATATGCGTGTGATGCACTCACCTCGTGCTACCACAGCACTATCGCAGTTCTCTTTTGTGAACAGGTAGATCAGGTTCCCCACAACGGCCATCGCTTCGCTGTTCCACGTATGCTTCAGGTCTTTCAATGGCATTCGCTTGGCTGTGGTCCCGCCGGGGAACACGAACCGTACGAGGCCATACTCTTCAACCCAACGAGACCTGCGCTTGGGCTTGTGCATGGTTTCAGACACATTGAAGCGATAGACCCGCAGGTAAGGTCGGGCTGTATCGGTATTGTTGCCGATATCCGCTATGTATATCTGACCAGCAGCCTGGGCCAAATCCTCCCAATCCCCATTCGCTGCACCCCTAAGCCAGAGTTCGCGAGTGCGCTTTTTTGAAGTATCGCCTATCCGATAGAGCACCGCGCATCCCCCGGCATCATCATGGGTCCAGAATGTGCCATCGACAAATACGAGACCACTCGTTCCCAGTATAACAGGGCTCATGACCCCGGAGCTGTCGGGCTTCAAGGCTGCAAGTGGGGTGCGTGTATCTGGAGTTTGTGCTTGGCTGCGGAATGTGGTGCAGGCCATGGCTACAATGACCATCGCCCGAAATGCAGTAAGAAAGGGTTGCATTGTGTGGGATATTGCGGATCAGTTGAAGACCAATGGAACGGAGGCGGAAAGTTGTACCGAGAAGAAGTCCTTGGTGTAGTCTTCCTCTGCGCGATCCTGGAATCGGTCCCAATTCGCGGTGATCGCGAAGTTGAATTTGTCAACGGACTTGCCGTCGCTCTTCTTCTTACCGTTGAAGTAGAGGCCCGAGCTCAAATTCCAATCATCTGTTGAACCGTCTGGTTTGAACCAGGTCGCTCTGTTCCCCCAGCTCACCGTGCCCCCGTTATAGTCCAGTGGAAAACGCGGCCAATAAATCTCGGCATACGCCGCAGGTCCGGTGCTTACATCGAATGCTCCCACATAACCATCACTGGTCTTGGTTACGCTGGTGAATGCCGAACTATCGGCGTTGTACACTACGGTGCCTTCAGAAAGGGTGCGTTTGCTGAGGTCCGCCACGTTACGGAAGGAACCGAAGCCGGGGCCGACGCTGAACACAATGTTGCGCCATCTGTACTTCGGGAGTTCGCTGTGGAAGAAGAAGTTGAACGAAGCATAACCCACACCCAGGCCCAATTCGCGGGCTACAAGCGTATCCATGGCTGTAACGGTCTTTGCGAATAGCTTGTCCTTCGTGCGCGCTAGGTCAAGCCGGAACGAAAGCCAGGTAACCTGTTCGCTGACCGTATCACCGGCAGACCAAGTCCTCGGTGCGTACGCATCTCGCCAATCAGCCCTGCGATCCTTGCGAACGGCTTCGCGTTGGTTCAGGATCGAGGTGCCACACCCCGTACCCGTCCAGCGGGTCTGCCCCCATAGAATGTTCAGCCCGAGGCTGGCCCCGTACTCAGCGGCCCATTCTTCCGAACTGAACAATGATGACTTTCCCTCACTGGACTTGATGTAAGGAGTTGCCGTGAGGGTCATGCGATAGCGCTCCTTCTTCCTGAAGAACGGATCCGCCATACCGAGCTTCACCTCGAACTTGGTGTCCTTCGATTCAAAGGAGAAGGCCTCTACCGGTGAAGGGTCTATCCTTGACCCGTTGATCACCGTGGGTATGGAGAAGAACATGAACTGCTTTCGCGTAACTGAGTCCTGCGGGATGGTCAATGAATCCTCCTGTGCTTGACCGAGCAGAGGGCCATGAGCAAGTCCGATCACTGAAAGAACAAGGAGGTGGCGAAGTAGGTGCTTCATCGGTTATAGTGCTTGCTATACAAACCTCGCTTTTGTGTATCACTCTCACAAACGTCATTTTCATAGGGGTAACCTGGGTTTCACACCCGCACCTTCCCCGTCACCGCCGCACTGATCAGCGCCGTCCGGTACTCCTGCAACCGCTCCACAGCCTGCTCCACCTTCGTCACCAGGGCGTCGAGACGGGTGGTTGCATGTCCTATGTGCTCAAGAATGACCTCCTGTTCAAGTAGCGGGGGGACAAGAAGGACTACTCGCTTCAGTGACTCCGAATAAATCACCTCAATGGTGGTCGCGTTACTCATGATGCGAAGCTGCTGTGTCACTAAGCCGCTTTCATCAATCAGTAACTCTAGGTATTCGCGGCTCAGTCGATCCGGCTGCACTTGAACGCGCATTAGGCAAGGATGCAGGATCCCAGGCTCAGCTGAGTCCGGGAATACCACACATCGACCAATAGTTCCTCTTGTCGTTACCAGCACATCCCCTGGCTCAATGGTGAAGGACTTGAGCTCCGTGTACTTCTCCCGCGTGATGTAGTTATCACCCAGTTCAAAGTCCCGATCGATTACCGTACGCTGGTTATACACCTTCACCTCCCCCTCTGACATCTCAGACGCGACCAATTGACTGCCGAACGGTCCTGTCCGCACTGCCCCGGGTTTGGGTCGAACGAATCGCACTAATGGAGCAACCTCCCACCCCTCCGGCACCTCCCCCAGCCACGGTACCCCGCTCTTCTTCATCTTGGCCTTCATATCCAAGCCGCGGGTAACCGCGCGGGTAATGAGGGCCTGGCGCTTCACCTTCAGCAGCTGCACCAGCCGCCGCTTGCGCGCCACCAGGGCATCGATCCGCGCCGTGCGCTCGTCCAGAAAGGCCGCGATGGCGCGTTGCTCGGGGAGGGGGGGCCACGCCCATTGCACTTTTCGGATGTCTTCAGATGACGCTCGTTGGTGACTTCGCGTTACCGAGCGCACAGCTGCATCCATTTGCTGCCGCACTTCTTCAGAACGGTAGACGTATTCGGCATACCGTAGATCACATCCAACTGCGACCAATGGAATGAACTCACCCGAGCAGACTGTGAGTTGTTCTCTTGGCCTACCAATGAGAACGGTCCCTTTACGTGGGTTCAACTTCGACACCAGGAGTACCTCCTTGGTGATCCATGTCTTCGCGCTGGCTATCGTCTCTCCTTCCTCAACGGCACCATCACCAGTCTCTTGGATGGATGGGATCGAGTAATGGAATACTTCACGCCCAACGAAGCCCTCTGACTGCAACATGGTCCGCTGTTCCTCAAGCACAGCATCCGCGCGCTTCACCTCCCAATGGGCGGGCACCTCGCCGAGCCAAGGGTTGCCGGAGGGTTTGGTGCGCAGGGCTTCGCTCACAGCAATGTTCATCAAGCGTGGAAGTGATGCCACAATTGTCCATAGATCTTTGTGAGGTCGTGCTCTATTCCTTGAAGCACGATCTGGGCAAGGTTCTCCATTTCATCAGGCGAAATTGCAATTCGCTTGCTCGCGTAGTGCATAAAGGAGGCATGTTGTTTCCTAAGGCGCACAATGCCGGGCTGTGACATGTAATCACTGCATATTGCGTCGTAGGTTTGAATGGCATCCTTCGAAGGGCGGGAAACCTCTACGCATATCGTCAACGAGCCGCCGTCAGCAACCAGGTCATCCAGTAGGATAGTGTAGTACACACGCTCGTGATCATCATTGTACAAATAGCGGTACAGTTCCGCGTGTCCACCAAGACTCAAATTCATCTGTTCGGCCAGCACCTGAAGTTGCTGATAGACGAACTTCAAGAACTGCTCTCTCAATCGCACCGCTCGGTCGATTGCTGCCGCATTCTCAACAAAGAAGCGTAGGTCAGGGGTGTATCTCATCGTCTCGGCGAGTTCATGGAGATTGGTAGCGAGGTCTTCCAGGTAGCATTTGTATCGTGTCGGCATCGCCGCTACCTCTGAACTTTCGCGAATGCGAGCCAGAAGCTCACTGTGCAACACATTCTTGAAATGCGGTGAGCGAGTATCAGTCTTAGTCAAGCTCAGCACGAAGCCTACTTTATTAGGGGCATCGATAGCCCTCCAGTAATCATCGAGCTCGTTTGCCAGCCAATGAAACACCTTGTTCTCGATTACGATAGCGTTTGTGGCCTTGTGCAGATTGCCCTTATCAGCCTCTTCACCATCTGAGATAAGAAGGTCGATGGCTTTGCCCGAAGGAGTCGTGTGCTCTCGCCTAACATAGAATTCCTTCTCCAGATTCAGTGCGTTATTGCCGGGTCCGAATTGAAGAAGGCAATCAAGGAATAGCGTTCCTAACTCATGGGGTTGCGCGGGGTCCATGAAGAACGCATACCAGTTGCTCACTACGTCCTCGTAGTGTGGATACTTCGATATCGAGAACAGGTTAGGTGCTGCTTGGCTCTGTCCTTCCGGTAGCTTATCAAGAAGTTGCTTTATCTCCGCAAGTTCTTTCATGCCGTGATCCCTTTCAGCATGTCCACGATCTCTTTCTCAAGCCCCTCGATCTCGGCTTCGATGGCCTCCAACGAGCGCGGCGGGGTGTACACGTAGAACTCGCGCGTCAGCGGGATCTCGTAGCCCACCTTGGTCTTGTCGGCATCCATCCAGGCATCGGGCACGTGGGGCAGCACCTCGCGCTGGAAGTAGGCCTCGATGGTCTCGCTAAGCGGTACGCTCTCGGTGTCGCGCAGGTCGCTATCGGCCTCCGGCCGTCCCTTGGCATCGGCACACACGGCCGCCTTTGGGTCGCGCTCGCCCAGTGCGCTCAGGATGGCCTTCACTTCGGCGTTATCCAGCGTGAGGCCCGCAGTCTTGGCTGCTTTCTTCAGATCGGTGAGGAAGGCTTTGCGATCCGTGTAGAGCTTCGGAGATTTTCGCGACTCCGGGTCAAGCCCGGAGTGACAAAGCGTGAGGAGTAGGTCCCGGATGGCCTGCTGCCGCTGCTGGCCAGCAGCGATCTCCTTCAGGCGCTCGGTTTCATTCTTGGTCTTCTTGCTGGTCGCCAAGCTGGCGAAGGCCTTCACCTCATCAAGCCGCGCGATGCGTTCGGGGCTGGCCTGGAAGTTCAGTTGCAGGGGGCGCTCCACCGTGATCTTACGGTAGCCGAAGTGGCTGTTGGGGAACACCTTGCTCACGATGTGTTGCTGGGCTTGTCCATCCACGGTGAAGGTCCGCGTGGCGCCATCGCGGAACTCGCCGTAGAGCTTGGTGATGGTGGCGATCTGGTCTGGCGTATTCTCGGTGCCGTCGCCTATGCGGTTGCGCTTGTTACCGAGGCTCTTGCGCATCTTTACGAAGAAGCCCCGCGCATCCAGAAGTTGCACCTTGCCCTTGCGCTCCTTGGCCTTGCGGTTGGTGAGCACCCAGATGTAGGTGCTGATGCCGGTGTTGTAGAAGAGCTGATCGGGCAGGGCCACGATGCCTTCCAGCCAATCGTTCTCGATGATCCAGCGGCGGATCTCGCTCTCCCCGCTGCCCGCATCGCCGGTGAAGAGCGGGCTGCCGTTGAAGACGATGGCGATGCGACTGCCGCCCTTCTCCAAGGGCCGCATCTTGCTGAGCATGTGCTGTAGGAAAAGGAAGGCCCCGTCGTTGATGCGCGGCAGGCCCGCGCCGAAGCGGCCGTTGTAGCCCAGCTTCAGGTGCTCATCCTCCACGGTCTTCTGTTGCTGCTTCCACTCCACGCCGAAGGGCGGGTTGGCCAGCATGTAATCGAACTGCGCGCCGGCGTGCTGGTCGTCCTTCAGCGTATCGCCCAGCTTGATATTCTCGGCGTTCTCGCCCTTGATGAGCATATCGCTCTTGCACACCGCCCAAGACTCGTCGTTGAAGTCCTGCCCGAAGAGCTGCGGGTTGGCCTTGCTATTGAGGTTGCGCAGGTATTGTTCGGCAGTGCTGAGCATGCCGCCCGTGCCGCAGGTGGGGTCGAAGATGGTCTTCACCACGTGGCTGCGGGCCAGGTCGGTCTCGTCGCTCAACAGCAGGTTCACCATCAGCTGGATCACCTCGCGCGGGGTGAAGTGGTCCCCGGCCTCCTCATTGCTTTGTTCCGCCCCGATGCGGATGAGCTCCTCGAAGACATAGCCCATCTGCACGTTGTCCACCTTCTCCGGCCGCAGGTCCAGCGCCTCGCTCTGGAAGGCCTTCACCACGCGGTACAGCAGGTCCTTCTCGGCCATGTAGGCCACCTGCTCGCCGAACTTGAACTTCTCAAAAATGGCCCGCACGTTGGGGCTGAAGCCGTTGATGTAACCCGTGAGGCTGCTGGCCACGTTGCTGGGGTCGTCCAGCAGCTTGCCGAAGTCGAGCGGGCTGGTGTTGTAGAATTTCACCCCGCTTATGCTGGTGAGCAGGCTGTACTGCACGGTCTCGCTCTTGCCTTGGTGCTTTTTCGCCTCTGCCAGTACCTTTTCCTTGGTGGGCGCCAATATGCTGTCGAAGCGCTTGAGCACCGTGAGCGGCAGGATCACCTTGCGGTATTCGTTGCGCTTGTAGGGGCCGCGGAGCAGGTTGCAGATGCTCCAGATGAAGTTGGCGAGCTGCTTGTGGGTGTCGGTGGACATCGGCACCAAAGTAGGCGGCAACGGGTTTGGGTAGTGTCGTGCATCGCATTAAAGAGGTCAAATGGCCGTAGGCTTGTTCTTGCGAAAGTGGGGCCATCAGCCAATAGGCCAATAGCGGCCGAACCTCCCGACCCCTCTGGCTCCGCCAGCCTACCAACACCCTACGCCAAAGCCATCGGTGCAATTAGGCCAGTGGCCTGTGGGGCCAAATATCCTCCAACCTGGAACCGCATGGCCACTCGGTCAGACGGTGAGTGCTGCGCTCCACTCCATCCACGGTGATGCGACCGCGCCGCGTGCACTCCTTCGCACAGCACATGGCCGCCGCACCGCACGGCCCTTCTCATCTTCACCCCCCGAATGCAACGCCGCTTCCTGCTCAACCTGGCCTTGGTGCTGGTGCTGAACCTGCTGGTGAAGCCG
>DEQO01000008.1 GCA_002360495.1 Flavobacteriales bacterium UBA3364 | reverse complement strand
GCTGCACGGTGGCGACGGTGGTATCAATAAGGGTCTGGGTGGTCATGGGAGAGGCCGCAAGAATAGGGAACTGCGAGCAGCTGACCTGAAAGGGCCGAGCATCCCGGTGCGCTCGGGTCTCTTCAGAAATAACTGGACACCCCGAACATCACCTTCGCTGTGCGGCTGGCTGGGTTTCCGAGCAGGTCACGCTGCCATTGGTAGCCATAGTTCGCGCGCAGCACTGTGCCGGACACAGGGCGGAAGCCAATTCCTCCGGTGAGTGCGACCAGATCATCAGCGATGGAGCCACCCGTCTCGTTGAAGGTACCCACGTTGTAATCCGCATACTCCGCGCGTACGGCGAGGTTGACGCGCGCGGCATCCCAACCGAACACGGGTTTCCGGTAGATGGCCTGCACGAGATCCAGAAAGCCACCGCGTTGCGCGCTCCCATATTGCTGGGTATAGGTCGCGGGCACATCCACCAAGGCCCACACATGTTCCGCACTGATCCCTGGGCCGTTCTTACCTATGCGTGTGTTGTAATCGATGGCGATCAGGTCCACGCGCCGACGAGTGTCCAGGGACAGGCCATCCTCCTCGAAGCGATTGTACACACCGCCCATCCAGGAGAGTCCCAGCTCCCCTATCCGTCGGTGCTTGATAGCGCCTTTCAGCGTGACCAGAGGAACACCATTGGAACTTTCCTCGAAGCGCTCCGGGTTCGCCTTCGCTGCAGGCAGCCAGGTGCGTCCTTCGACGTTGTCGATGATGGTGGCATCGAAACCGTTCGTCAGATAGGCCTCGTACGCATAGACCCAGGAACCCTTGGCCAACTTGCCGTAGAGCCCAAAACCGACGTTGCTCCAGGTGGACGGGATGATGGTGGTACTCGGGATCGGTCGGTCCACGAATTCCCACTTCGGGCCGTCGTGGTTCTGGTTGAAGGCACCGATCGGGTTCATCACGACCCCACCGCGCAGATTCAGCAGTGGATGCAGGTTGATATCCACGGAAGCGAACTCGATGTTGATCTCCCGTCCGCCTTCTTCCAGTTCGATCTCGGTGAGGAACTTGATGCGGCGCGTAATGCTGCTGGTGATGAAAAGCGTGAGGCGGGGCAATTGGAACGAAAGGCCTTCGGAATTGCCGTCCGTGCCTGCGTACCGTGTGTTGGCTTCCACATAGCCGCCGAGCCCTACGGCCCCACCGCCGAGTTGCTGGAAAGGACGCGAATACACCGCATCCATGTTCAGGTCCGTGGTATCGGGCGACGCCTTGGCCGTATCCGTTTGGGCGTGCGCAGCGAGGAAAGGAACGCTGAACCAGGCGAAGAACAAATACCGTTTCATGAAAGCGCGATCAGGAGGTCATCACCGGCATAGGTGATCGCAAAGCGCTTCAAAGGATCGGAAGCAGGGCCTTCCAGCACCGCGCCGGTGTTGCTGAACGCGCTGCCGTGCGCGGGACAGGTCAACTGATCACCTGCAACATTGAGCTCGGCGCTCTTATGTGTACACAACAACTGGAGGGCGGTGTGTTCGTGGTCGCTGGTACGGAACACCACGATGGGTGCTTTCGATCCCGACACTTCCACGATCACGCTGCGACGGAACGTGTCCTTCCCCTCGATCGCGAAGACGCTCTTGTCCAAGCGCAGTACGCCATCAACAGCGGTCACCTGGATGTGTGGTATGCCCGCACAACCCGGTAAGAACAAGCCGCCGGTCACGGCTGCGGCGGTTCCCATACCACAGAGGCGGATGAAGGAGCGTCGTTCCATGGGTCAGAGGCTTTCGAGGAACCGCAACAGCGCGTCGCGGTCCGTGTTGGATAACTGTCGGGCGGCATCACGACTGGCCTGTCCCTCGCCGCCATGCGCATCGATCGCTTGTTGTATGCTGGTTGCACGTCCATCGTGCATGAGGAAGTAAGTGCCTCCTTGGGAATCGGGCGAAAGACCGAGCCCCCACAGCGGCGGCGTACGCCATTCACTGGTAAGCGCGCTGCCCTCGGTGTAGCCGTCGTCCAGACCTGGTCCCATATCATGCAGCAGCAGATCGGAGAACGGGCGGATGGTGGTGTTCGCGAGTGCGGCAATGGACGATGGGCCGGTGCGCAACTCAGGCGTGTGGCATTTCGCGCAACCTACGGCGATGAAGACCTGTTCCCCGGCCATGACCTGTGCATCACCACGGTCCCGTTGGATCGGGGCTTTCAGTGTTCGCAAGTAGAAGACCACATCATCCACGGTGCCCGTGGCGATCTCCGGGTCGATGGCGGATCCTGTGTACGTGTCGTACGGTGCGTAACTGCTGGTGATACCGATATCCTGGTTGTAGGCGTTGGCTGTCTGTACCAGCAGATCGTACGCGCCGCCCTTGCGGCCGAATCGCCCGATATGCCTGCCCTCCAGTTCCATGGAACCGGGCCGATGCGTCACATAAGCTGGTGTCACCACCCAATTGGGAACTCCGGAAATGCCGTCGCCGTCGGCATCATCGGGGTCCGCAAGCTGCAGCAGATCGGCATCGGGCACCGCATCCAGGAAGCCCAGGCCCGTATTCGGCGGTGGAAGGAGACGCGTCGAGGTGGCGCCAGCGGGCACCGACTCCGGTGAGAACCCGGGAATGGCACGATGTTGCAATTGCGGTCCGCCCTGGTCCAGGTATTGGTTGCCGGTGGCGTCGACCTGACCGAACCGCGTCAGTGACGTGAAGGGATGTCCGCGACCATCGCCGGCATGGCAGCTGCCGCAGGAAGTGGAGACGAACAAGGGACCCAGACCAGTGGCCGAAGTGAAGACCTCTTCGTTGAACGCCACATCCCCGACCAGGAACCGTGTGTGCTCCGCTGCACTGAGCCCAGCGACCGGACCGTCCAGTAACCGGTCATCCGCCGGTGCTTCGGGCATCAACTTGCGACATCCCCCGGCAAGTAGCAGAACAAGGACCAAGGACGAACGGACGAAGACACGCATTCTGATACAAACGTAAACATATTTTTAGCCTTGTCTAATAATTGTGTATCTTCGTGGTGTGAAAGAGCTGTCGCTCACCCGCAGTGAGGAGGACCATATCAAGGCCATCCATACCCTGACCCGCAGGGACGGTCGCGCCGCCACGAACGCCATCAGCGAGCGTCTCAGCACCAAGGCCAGCAGCGTTACGGACATGCTGAAGAAGCTGGCCGAAAAGAGACTGCTGAAGCATGAACCGTACTACGGTGCGAAACTCACCTTGAAGGGCGAGGCCGTTGCCCTGCAACTGGTGCGACGCCACCGCCTGTGGGAGACCTTCCTTGTGGATCGCCTCGGTTTCGGCTGGGATGAAGTACACGAGGTCGCGGAGCAGATGGAGCATGTGGCGAGCGAAAAGCTCGTCGACAAGCTGGAGGCCTATCTCGGCCACCCCCACTTCGATCCGCACGGCGATCCCATCCCGGACAAGCACGGCAGGATACGGCAGCGCAAGACCAAAAGCCTTGATTCCTGCGGTCCCGGGGAGTCGGTGCGGATCGTCGCCGTGAGCGAGACCACCGATGGCCTGCTGCGCCTGCTCGATTCCAAAGGTCTCCGCATCGGCACCACGCTTGTCGTCCAGGAGGTGCATGCCTTCGACGGTAGCATGGACGTGAAGCCGAAAAGCGGATCGGCCTTCAGTTTGAGCAAGGACGTGAGCGATCACCTGCAAGTGGAACCGTCATGAGCGGCACCGACAACCGCTCACTGAGCGAGGTCCATGGCACAGTGGCGATACCCGTTGTCAAAGGTTGGCGGCGGATCGTTGCCTTCATCGGCCCTGCGTACCTCGTGAGCGTGGGGTATATGGACCCAGGCAACTGGGCCACGGACATCGCCGGTGGCAGTGCCTTCGGGTACAAGCTGATCTGGGTGTTGCTGATGAGCAATCTCATGGCCCTCCTGTTGCAAAGCCTCAGCGCTCGTTTGGGCATTGTGCGTGGGCTGGACCTCGCACAGGCTTCGCGCCACACCTACTCTCCCCTGGTCAACATCCCGTTGTATATCCTTGCGGAGATCGCCATCGCAGCGTGCGATCTGGCCGAGGTCATCGGAATGGCCATCGGCTTGCACCTGTTGTTCGATATCCCCGTGCTCTACGGTGTATTGATCTCGGCGCTGGACACGTTGTTGATCCTCCTCCTCATGAGCAAAGGCATGCGCGTGATGGAGGTCTTCATCGTGTCCATTGTCACGTTGATCGGCCTGGCCTTCCTCACTGAAATGGTGATCGTGCGACCGGAAGCAAGCTCCGTCCTCACCGGCTTCGTGCCTTCCGGCTTGTCGGATGAAGCGCTGTACATCGCCATCGGTATCATCGGCGCCACGGTGATGCCGCACAACCTGTACCTGCATAGTTCCTTGGTGCAAACGCGCCGCTTTGAACGCACTCCCGCAGGCATGCGTGAAGCCATTCGTTTCAATTTCTTCGACACCACCATCGCGTTGAACATCGCGTTCCTGGTGAACGCAGCTATCCTGATCCTTGCCGCGGCCGCCTTCCATGTGAACGGTCGTTTCGATGTCGCGGAGATCGACCAGGCCCACCTGCTCCTGGGTGAATTGTTCGGCACCCTGGCACCCATGCTGTTCGCCATCGCCCTGATCGGCGCGGGCCAGAGCAGCACCATCACCGGTACACTGGCCGGGCAGATCGTCATGGAGGGTTACCTCGACCTGCGCATCCGGCCATGGCTCCGGCGTTTGATCACCCGGCTGATCGCCATCGTCCCTGCCGTGGTCTGCATCATCTGGTTCGGGGACCATGCGCTGGGGGAATTGCTGGTATTGAGCCAGGTCATCCTCAGCCTGCAACTCGGGTTCGCGGTGATCCCCTTGATACACTACTGTTCCGACAAGGCACGCATGGGCGAGTTCACCATCGGACCGTGGGTGCAATTGCTCGCGTGGATGTCGGCGCTCATCATCGTATCGCTCAACGCCAGGCTGGTTGTGGAAGAGATCGAAGGCTGGTTGGGTGCGGGTGGCACACCGGCCTTCTGGGTGAAGGTCCTTGTGGTCCCCTTGGTCTCGGCAGCTGGCGTGCTGTTGCTTTACATCGCGATCAAACCCTTTTTCGGTCGCCTCCGCCCCGCGAAAACGCATATCGATGCGGCAGTGCCTGAACTGATCGTTCACACGCCGAAGCCACCGCAGCGCATCTGCATCACCGTCGAGTTCAGCCGCTTCGATATCGGTACTGTGAACGCCGCTCTGGCCCAAGGTGGAACAACCGCGGAGTACCTGCTGATCCACGTCACGGAATCGGCCGCCGCCCGTTACCTGGGCGATCTCACCGGCGATCGCGAAGCGGTGGACGATGCGAGCAACTTGGAGCAGTATGCTGAACGATTGCGGGTGGCCGGCTACAATGCCCGGAGCGTGATCGGTCATGGCAGTGCGGTCACAACGATCAGCACCATTGTCAATAACAGCAATGCGGACCTGCTGGTCATGGGCGCCCATGGCCACCGTGGCCTCAAGGACCTGTTGTTGGGCAGCACGGTGGATGCCGTGCGCCACCGGGTGAACGTGCCCGTATTGGTGGTGAAATAGCCGGGCCTGGCGTTCTCCCGGCGGGACAGAGTGCCGGTGCAGGGGGAGCTGGGGATATTCTTCGTCCCTACTGATCGCCCCCCTACCTACGGCTCATTTTGCCGTCTGCAGGTAATTCCCGGTAGGCCCACAGAAAGCCGGACAGGGGTCACCACATACCTTTTCATATCCCTCCCCGCTCCCCAATTCCATCGTCTTGCTTCCATCTGTTCCAACAGCCGCAACACGCATGGAGACGCTGCCACTCGCCTCGTCCGGTGTCACCAGCAACGCCACACAACCCTCTTTGTCCAGCATCGCTTGTAGATCGGTGCGACTGAAACTCGCCGAGAAGTTGGTGTTCCCGGATGTTTTGATCAGGGTTATGGCCTCCTCCGCTTTCGATCTGGACAGCTCTCTGGCCTTCCCAACGACCGGTCCGTTGACACAGAGCTTGTAGGGCCGCCCAAAGAAGCCGGCGGTCAGTTCGGCTCCATGGTCATCGATCCCCACGGCCATCACCGTGGCGCTCGCGGCATCCTTTTCCATAGCACTGTAGAAACGGATCCCCGCGCAGTCCTTGTCCTCCAACAGTTCCGACGCGGTGGTAGCATCGAGCAGGGCGGCGGAGAAACCTGCTCCACCCGATACGGTGCCGGCGTTCGACGGTGCGTTTTGGACGGTAAGAAGCAAGCTCGCGAGGAAAGGAAGAGTGGTCATGGCTGTGGTGTTGGTGGAAGAAAGATAATGCACATGTGCTCCGGACCGACGATCCATCCAAAACCTCGCGCACACCTATATTGCTCACATGCGATGCTCTCCCGTGGCACGGCATACCGACCAAGTCGGGCCATGGACCACACTCATAGTCATCCTCGGTCTACTGGCACCCGGATTGTCCTGGTGCCAGGATGGGCGAACGGAAGGTGCATCGGTCGGCTCCCTGCTGGCCCTGGCCAAGGTTGAGGTGGACAGCGGTCACTACCCCCGTGCCCTTGCGCTACTCGATTCTGCGCGCATTACGGCCCGATCCCGGTCGGACGAACAGGGCGTCGCAAAAGCGTTGGTCCAGGAGGCGGTGATAAGGCAGATCCAAGGGGATTACGACCAAGCGCTCGCACTGCTCTACAACGCGCTTCGGTTGCGCGAACACTTGGAGGACACCTTGGGCCTTGCGGAAGTGAACAACAACCTGGGTGCCTTGATGCACAGCCAGAAGGATTTCACGAAGGCAGAGCTGTACTATGGACGTAGCCTAGCCATCTATACCGCGTTGGGCCTGGAAAGGGAAATGGCCACATGCTACAACAACTTCGGGGCGTTGCACGAGGACATGGGCGCGGCGCGGCAAGCGATCGCTGACCATCTGCGTAGCCTGGCGATCTGGCGGGCCTTGGACGAACAAGGCTGGATGGGCGTGAACTATCTCCACCTGGGCACCTGCCACGAACTGCTCGGGCAGCCTGATTCCGCCCGGCTGTACTTCGAGCATAGCGCTGCGCTCCTTCAAGGAGCGAATTCACGTTACCAATTGAGCCTGGTGTACCTGGCCTTGGGGAACAATCACTCCAATGTGGGTCGACAACAGCAGGCCCTGGAGTGGTGTCGCAAGGGTCTCGAGATCGCAGAGGATATCGGGGTCGTTACCTTCCAGCAGCGCGGTTGCGAATGCATGTACCGCGCCTATCGTGCCTTGGGCGATATGGGATCGGCGCTCCGGTACCACGAGCGCTTCATGCTGCTGCGCGATTCGGTATTCAGCCAGGCGAACATCAAGGAGATGACACGCTTGCAAATGGACCACGCGTTCGCCCAACAGCAACTGGCGGACAGCCTCTCGCAGGCGCAGGAGAAGCTGGAGACCGATCTCCGTTACCAGGCGTCACTGGCCCGTGAACGGGGTCGGCGGAACCTTGCCTTCATGGTGGGTCTGGGCATCCTTGGCCTTGCTGCCGGTTTGTTGAACCGTTTGCGATTCGTGCGACGATCGCGCGCCCTTCTTCAGAAGGAGAAGGACCGGAGCGAAGAACTCCTCCTCAACATCCTGCCCGGCGAGATCGCCGAAGAACTCAAAGCAAAGGGTGGAGCACAGGCACGCGACATCGATGGCGTCTCCATCCTTTTCACCGACTTCAAGGGCTTCACCCAACTGAGCGAGCAACTCACCGCACAGGAACTGGTAGCGGAGATCGACACCTGCTTCAAGGCGTTCGATGGCATCATCGAAGCGCATGGTCTCGAGAAGATCAAGACCATCGGCGACGCTTACATGGCCGCCGGCGGATTGCCTGTCCCAGTTCCGAATTCAGCCGGGAACACCGTTCTCGCTGCGCTGGATATGCAGGCGTTCATGGCCCGATACCGCGCTGGACGGGAAGCAGACGGTCGTCCCTTCTTCGAGATGCGGGTGGGGATCCATACTGGTCCTGTCGTGGCCGGCATCGTGGGTGTGAAGAAATTCCAGTACGACATCTGGGGCGATACGGTGAACATCGCCAGCCGCATGGAGAGCAGCGGTGAAGTGGGCCAGGTGAACATCAGCGAGGCGACGTATGCGTTGGTGATGAACGGGCCCGGTCTCTCCTTCACGCCACGCGGGAGGGTGCAAGCCAAGGGCAAGGGGGAAATGGACATGTACTTTGTTCGTCGGATAGCGGAGGCTGACCTGTAGGAAATCGCCCGCCTTAGACGACTACGGAGGTAGGGAGCAAAGAAATACGGTCATCCCAGCCAAGGTCCGGTCGCACCGGACCGGTCGACCTTGACCACATGCACGCTTATAAAGCGAAATGGAAGAGTACTTTTCAGCCATGCGATCCCAGCTCCGGTGTCTCCTTCTCGCACTCAGCACTGGTGCTGCCGCCGGAGCCTTTGGTCAGGAGATGAATGTGGGGGCAGTATCGGACGGCATACTGTCCATCGAGGAACAAGACCTGCGTGAGGGCACCACCGCTGTTGCCGACCAGGGAGCGGAAGTACCGGGGATCGATCTGGGCGATGACGACTGGGCCCGGCATATTATCGGCGACAGCACCGCATACGCCATGCGCGCTTTCGCTGATACGGCCTGGCTGTTGCCGGAAGATTCGGAGGACAGCGTTGTCCTGGGCCAAAGGGTCCATTGGGTGAGGTACCATTTGCTACCGGACAGCGACCTGAAGGATGCCCGATTGCTCCTGAACGTTCAAGTGGTCGGCGAGTTCGAGGTCTTCCTGAACGGCCTGCTATTGGTGAGGACTGGCCACGTACCCATCTACCCTGACCCCGCGTCGATCGACCATTCCGGTCCATTGCCACACCTGAGCGTCCCGGTGACGTTCGCGTGCGATGGACAGCCCGAAGTATTGGCTTTGCGCATCGTTGGCAAGGCCGGGGGGTCATTGGCTGCCACCGCGCCGCGGGTGACGTTGCACACTTCGGATACCACGTTCTCCATGCAGCGCACCTTGATGCACAACGGCGTGTTCATCGGCATCAACGTCATCATCCTGCTCCTCGCTCTGGTGATCTGGTCGCTGGAACCGAAGGAGCGCAGCTGGTTGTTGCTCTCGTTATTGTCTTTGGTATCCGCCGTAGGCACATTGTGCGAACTGGGCGGCAGCTTTGGTGCGTTGGGACTGTCGGCCGGAACGCAGCAAGTACTGAAAGTGGTGGAAACGATCCTGATCCCCTGGCCGATGTACCTGCTCATCATGGTGCTCGGCATGATGCGCGGTGACCTCACCGCAAAGCGGATACGTCGCTATACCGTCGCCGCGATCGTGGTCACATTGGTCCTCATCGGCTTCAGCACGGTCACGCTGATGGGTATTGCCGACACCTCGAACGGCTTCACGATCAACAACGATGCGCCAACCCTGCTTTTGATTGTGGTGGTATCCGGCGCATTGTTCGGGACGATAGTGACCTGGTTCACCATTGATGTGGTACGGCTCGGTATCAGGCTGCTGCGTTCCAAAGGGTACGCCCGGTGGATCGGCGGAGGAGCACTGGCCTCGAGTTTGCTTTCCATCGTGCTTCAGATCATCAGCGGCGTGGTGAATGGTGGCCTCGCTACCTGGTTCGCGGTGGTCTCCGATTACTGTTCATACGTTGCCGTACCCGTATCCGTGGCGGTGTACCTGGCCATACGCTCGGCACACCACAACCGGCTGGTGGCCCGCCAGCGCGATGATCTCGATGAGGAGGTGAAGGAGCGTACCGCCCAGTTGACAGCCGAGAAGGAACGCTCCGATGCACTGCTTTTGAACATCCTGCCGGCCGAAGTCGCCGAAGAACTGAAAGCCAACGGCGAGACCGAGGCAAAGCTCATCAATGATGTCACCGTGCTGTTCACGGATTTCAAAGGCTTCACTGCCATAAGCGAGCGATCGAGCCCGCAGGACCTGGTACGCGATATCCACGAGTGCTTCAGTGCATTCGACCGGATCACGGAGAAGCACGGCATTGAGAAGATCAAGACCATCGGCGATTCCTATATGGCTGCAGGTGGCCTGCCAACACCGAACGCCACGCACCCGCTTGACGTGCTGACCGCCGCTCTCGAGATGCTGGATTTCATCGAACAAGGAAAGAAGCACCGGACGGAACAGGGTCTCCCCTACTTCGAGATCCGCATCGGCATCCACACCGGCCCCGTGGTGGCCGGCATCGTGGGCGTGAAGAAGTTCCAGTACGACATCTGGGGCGATACGGTGAACAGGGCCAGCCGCATGGAAAGCAGCGGCGAGGTGGGGCAGGTGAACAACAGCGAGGCGACGTATGAGCTGGGGAAGAATGCGACGGGTCGCACCGTCACCTCGCGCGGACAAGTGCAGGCGAGTGGAAAAGGAGAGATG
>DEQO01000113.1 GCA_002360495.1 Flavobacteriales bacterium UBA3364 | reverse complement strand
ATGGTGTTGATGGTGCTCTTGCTGTGATCGCCCATCACCAGCCCGCAGAATTGGAGACCGGTCTCCACCATGCCGCCTTCAGCAGCGCTCCAGACCTGCACGTTGCCGTAGGTGTTCTTCAGGTTGCTGGTGTTGGTATCGGCTCCGAGATTGCACCATTCGCCCAGCACGCTATTGCCGAGGAAACCGTCGTGGCCTTTGTTGCTGTAGCCGAGGATCACGCTGTTGCTCACTTCACCGCCTACCCTGCTTTCCGGACCGAACGCTGATGGGCCGTAGACCTTCGCGCCCATCTTGATCACCGCATGATCACCCACCACTAGTGGTCCGCGCAGCATGCACCCTTCCATCACCTCAGCCCCTTTGCCGATGTAGATGGGACCGCCCTTGGTATTGAGTATGCTCGCTTCCACCACGGCGCCTTCCTCCAGGAAGATCAGGTTCGGATCACCGACCACCGTGTTCAACGCTCCGAGACGTTGCGAACGACGTCCTTCGGTGAGCAACTTGAAATCGTGCTCGATCGCTTTTCCGCAGAATTGGAACAGATGCCATGGCCGTGCGAAGCGGATCACTTCACCCGTGAAAGGCACGCTGCGCATGTAGCTGGGTGGCGCGGACCAATCGCCGACCGTTGGATGCCCCTTGCCCTCCGAACCGAAGGCCAGTGAACGGCCATCGTGCACCAGTACTTCGCCGGGACGCAGGTCCATGACGGCAGCGACCAGTTCGTCCGTCGGGAAAAGGCTGCCGTCCACTTCGAAGTTCGCCTGCTCAATGGGCAAGGGAAATGCAGCGCCCAAGTAGCCCTCCGTCCGATAGCCCACGCCCAGACCGCTTCGCACATACCAGCCTTCGGCGATGCGCAGGATCCCCGGGCGCAGCTGGCCAACAGGGCGTGTGTAGGTCAGCGGCAACAGATGGCTGTGCAGGCCAGCGTCGGAGAGGATAATGGACATGAAGGCGATCGTTACGCCGAAGGTACGGGCGGTGGCTTCAAACACAGCGCAACCGGGTTCCGATACTGCACCGTTCGGCATCGATCCTCATTGTGAACCTCCATTCCGTATGGGGTGGTCAACCGGGATCGGCCAGACCCAATTCGCGCATGACGTAGACCAGCAGTTCGTCGGTCGCAAGATCATTGTTGCGGATGACATACAACTTGTCCGGGCCGGTGCCATCGACAAGAGCGATCCGCCCATCCTTGGTCATCAGCGTTTCCCAGGCCTCTTCACTCCCTCCTGCGAAGAGGATCGTACCGACCACCTTGGAGGCATATAGTTCCCTCACCCAATAACGGCGTTCAAAACCGTACAGGTATGTCGCAGGGGGCCCCGGTTCCAACACCGGGTATAAATAGGCCCGAAAGGCCGGTGCGATCTTGGCGGGCAAAGGCACAGCCAAGCCCACGCCATAGCGGTCGCTCACCTCCTTGACCCGTCGAGCATCGCTTATCCGCAGGTCCATCCAACCGACATCGATCCACTGCTTCTGGGACGCAACCTGTGCATGGGAGGTCTTTTCCATCCGAGCGCAGCGCACCACGAAGCAAGCGCACACCAGGATCGCGCCAGCAAGGAAAACCGGACCGTGGTACCGGCGCCCTTCCAGCAATTTACCAGAGACCCAAGCGAGCAGCAGTGGAAGAGCCAGGAACATGCGCGATAGCGGGTAGTAGACCGTATCCAAGCCATCATGGACCTTGTCCACGGTAAAGCAAACGGTGATGAACGCCATGCCGATGAGCAAGGCCAGCGCAAGGGACCACTTCCGCAGGAAGGCGGCCACTGCACCCAATAGCACCAAGCTGCAACCAGCCATGCCGCCATAGGGCCAGAGCACAGGCATAAGCCATCGGAAGTGCGCATCCAGGTTCGACAGGCCGGCCATGATCGCGGCCCGGTCCAAGTGCAGCGCCGTACTGCGCAAGTGGTGTACGATGCGGTCCGGGTGCGCACTACACCAGGCTTGTGCCCAGTGATGCAGGCCGATCCCAACAATGGTTCCGATGGCCACCGCTAAGGCTCGATGCAAAAGATCCGACCCTGGAACCAAGTAGAGCACGACATAAGGCACCGAGAACACCAACGAATTGGGATTGACGAACCATGCAACGGATACAACGGCACCCACCAAGACATGTTCCAACGTTCCCCGTGTCGTGCCTTGAACAACCGGCAGCAACGCAAGGACAGAAAGGCCGTTGATGAACCCGCGCGGAAGTGAGGTCATCATCTGGTATTCGAGCGGAAGCAGGAGCGGCATACAGGCGATGACGGTCGCTGCGAGACGGTGGCCCGTACGATGCGCGGCGATGGCGAAGAACCAATACGGGACCAGGGCGAGGAAGGAAGTAACCGCTGGCATTAGCACACGGAGCGGCACTCCGAGCCTGGCGAAAGGTGCGGCGATCAGCGCTTCGAGCATTGGCCCATAATCCTGACCATAGTAGTAGGGTCCGTAGAACCGACCATGCGCGTAGTCCACGGCAGCGTGCCACATTACGGCGTCGTCGGTGCTCACCCAACAGCTCGAGGAGAAGGCGATCAGCAGCGCTCTCTCGATGAGAGCGAGCAGGATGAAAGGCCAAGGACCGAAGGAGACCAGTGCGTGCAGCAAACGCTGCGGCCGTGCTATTCCCGCCTCGATCCTGTAGGGCATGGTCGAATATCGGTACTGACGCTCGAACCATTCTGGTGTTCGGCGTCATCCGTTCACTGCGAACGGGGTCAGAAAGCGAGACCCAGACTCTACAGCCCCGCCGCCCGGCAAGCCATGTAGGCCAGCGACGCTAGCACCGCACTTACAGGAATGGTGAGGATCCACGCCCAAAGCAGGCGCACCGTAACCCCCCAACGCACTGCGCTCAAGCGTTTGGTCGCGCCGACACCGATGATGGAACCGGTGATCGTGTGCGTTGTGCTCACGGGAATACCCATTTGCTCGGTAAGATAAAGTGTGGTCGCACCGGCGGTTTCGGCACACACCCCTTCCAACGGTGTCACCTTGGTGATGCGCGTACCCATCGTCTTCACGATCTTCCAGCCACCACTGAGCGTACCCAGACCGATCGCCGTGTAACAGGCCAGGGGCACCCAGTTCGGCATTTCCTTGATGTCGACGATGTCGCCGTTGGCGATAAGCGCGGCCGAGATGATGCCCATGACCTTTTGAGCATCATTGCCGCCGTGACCGATGCTGAACGCGGCAGAACTCAAGAGCTGCAACTTCTTGAACATATTGGCCATGCTGTGAGCGTTCGGCGTCTTCACCTTCTCCACGTAGATGTACGTGATGATGAAGATGAGCGCCGCTGCCATCAGCCCGATGCGGATCATGGAGTTATCGGCCTTGGCGAGTCCTTTCCCCAGCTTATCGACATCCACGGCGGGGTCCACCTTGTCGCGGATGTCCTGCGCGACCGCCTTGCCGCCCTTGGTGTTGAAGCCGGCGAGGTATGGCTTGGCAGCTTCGACCTTCGCCAATGCCACATCGTATTCCGCTGTCTTGGAAAGATCCTCTTCGACGGCCTTCTGCAAGGTATCCGCCTTGTAGTACTTGGCTAGGTTGTCCTCCAGCTTGTTATGCTGCAGGTAGGTGAACAAGACCCAGGTGAACACCGAGGCCACTACGATCATGCCCACGCGTGACCAGACATTGCGTACGATGGTGACGAAGGTGATGAACATGCTGATCACCATCCCTACGAGCGGGGCCAGGAAAATGAAGAGCAGCGTCTTCGTGATCTTGTCGTTCTCCACCACATCACCCAAGGTAAAGCCATCGGCCGTGGCGAAAGCGTGCGAGAGAGCGGCACCGGCGAACCCGCCGATCAAGGTATGCGAGCTGCTGCTCGGGATCCCGTACCACCAGGTAAGCAGGTTCCAGATGATGGCCGCGACCAGGCCGCTGAGGATCACCGGCAGGGTGATGAACTCCTGATGGACGGTCTTGCTGATGGTGTTCGCCACCGCATGGTCCTTGAAAATGAAGAAGGCGATGAAGTTGAAGACAGCCGCCCACAATACGGCCTGGAATGGCGTGAGCACCTTGGTGCTGACCACCGTGGCGATGGAGTTGGCCGCGTCGTGGAAGCCGTTGATGTAATCGAACACCAAGGCCAGGATGATGATGACGACCAGCAGCGTCATGCCCTCAGGAGTACTTCAACATGATGGACTCGATCACGTTGCCCACGTCCTCGCATTTGTCCGTGGCAAGTTCCAACGTGCTATAGATGTCACGCATCCGGATCAGCTGGATGGGGTCCTTCTCGTTGGCGAACAAACGCTGTATCGCCTTGTCGTAGACCTCGTCCGCTTCGTTCTCCATGCTGTTGATGAGCACTACGAACTCGTTGTTCCCGCCGGTCTTGGCCATGGTGCGCAGGCTTTGCACGGCCATCTGTACGATCTTGCATCCCTCGTTCACCAAACGAGCGAGCTCACGGCAGGTATCGTCGGGCTTCTGGATCCCGAACAACTCGAGGTTCTTCGCCGAAGCCAGGATGAAGTCCGCCACGTCATCCAGGCTGGTGGCCAGGTAGTGGATGTCCTCGCGGTCGATCGGTGTGATGAAGTTCCGGGCAAGGTCGGTGAAGATGGTGTGCGTGAGGTCGTCGTTCGCGTGTTCGGCGATCTCCAAACGCTCCAACAACGCCACCCGTTGGGACCCCGGTTCCGTGGCCATGATGGCGATAAGGTCCTCGGACATCTTCAACACGTTCGCAGCGGACGCTTCGAAGTGGTAGAAGAACACGCGGTCGCGCGGCCTGAACAGGTTGAGGATGGTCTCGAGTGCCATGGTGTGCGTTTTCGCGGGCCAAATGTATCCGGCCAAGTGGAGCGCCAAGGTAGGATCACCAATGCTTAACCCAGAGTTAACATTGCGCATCGACCGGTCGGCCGATCATCGCTCCGTTCCCACCTTCGCACCATCGATAGTATCATCATGCTTTACGAATTCAACGGTTACCGGCCAGTTGTCCATCCTTCGGCCTTCGTCCACCCACAGGCGGCGGTCACCGGCAATGTGATCATCGGCCGCGATGTCTACATCGGTCCCGGGGCGGCGTTGCGTGGCGATTGGGGCGAGATCATCATCAGCGACGGGTGCAATGTGCAGGAGAATTGCACGATCCACATGTTCCCCGGCATTACCGTAAGACTGGAGGAGAGCGCCCACATCGGCCACGGGGCCATCATCCATGGGGCGCATGTGGGGCGGAACTGCCTGGTGGGCATGAACGCGGTGCTGATGGACGATGTGGAACTCGGGGATGAATGTGTCGTGGGTGCGCTTTCCTTCCTGCGCGCCGGTTCCACCTGGCCCCCGCGCAAGGTGATCGTGGGCAATCCCGGGAAAGTGGTGAAGGATGTGACCGATGAGATGATCGCGTGGAAAACCCAGGGTACACGGCTCTATCAGCAGTTACCCGGTGAATTGCACGCTACGCTGAAGCCCTGCGAGCCGTTGCGTGAGGTGCCGGGCAACCGGCCTCCGATCACCGCGCGCTATTCGACCTGGAAGGAGGCCAGAGGCGGGGAGCAGTGAACGATCGGCGGGCCATGCACTGCCGCCGTTCACTTCCGTCTCCGGCGATCATCATCGTCCTCCGCCGCAATGTGCAGGGTGTGGAGGAAGCGATGGACGATCGGTGCCAGGAGCGTTGCGACCACCGTGAGCAGCGCAACACCGCTGTAAAGCGCATAGAACGAAGCGAACAGTTTCGCCCCATCGTTCGGCAGGTCACCGATCGGCCCCATGCCGGAAAGGATCATGGACGCGTTGAGAAAGGCATCGACCGCACCCTGCCCCGCGAAGTGCACATAGCCCCATGTCCCCATGGCGAGGGATACACCCACGAACAACGCCGCGTACAGAATGAACTTCAACTGGCGTAGCAGGAACGCGCTCCGGCTGAGGACCGGCTGTTCGCGGTGTTCGAACATGGGTTGAAAGTAGCGCTTGGCGATCGATCACGATCAACACTACGACGTTGACCATCGCCACCTCCCTCGACCGGAGCGGACCTTCTCCCGATGGATCTTCGCGCGACAACCGATCACCGCTGTGAAAGGTCTCCAAACCATCGGTCTCCTGCTCCTTTCCAATGTCTTCATGACGCTGGCATGGTACGGTCACCTGCGCTTCAAGGACTTTTCCTGGGGCAAAGGGCTCGGGTTGTTCAGCATCATCCTCCTGAGCTGGGGCATGGCCTTCTTCGAGTACCTCCTGCAGGTCCCGGCGAACCGGATCGGTCACGAGGGGCACGGAGGTCCGTTCACGCTGGTCCAATTGAAGGTGATGCAGGAGGTGATCACCCTCGTCGTGTTCACGGCATTCACCCTGCTCGCGTTCCGGAACGAGGCCTTGCGTTGGAACCACGCGCTGGCCGGCGTTCTGCTGGTGGTCGCCGTATGGCTCGTTTTCAAGAAGTAGCACATGCATTTCCCCCTGTTCGGAGAGTTGATCGTGATCCTGGCCCTGGCAGCGGGGATCCTCCTGCTCTTCCGACGGTTCAAGCTTCCGGGGATCCTGGGCTTCATCCTCACGGGGATGATCGCCGGCCCGCACGGACTTGGCTGGGTAAAGGAAGTGGAAGAGGTGGAGGCGCTCGCTGAGATCGGTGTGGTCCTGCTGCTCTTCGTGATCGGCATGGAGTTCAGCCTGAAGAAGCTCGCCGCCCTGGGTCGTACGGTCTTCATCGGCGGCAGCTTGCAAGCCGGGCTCACCATCGCTGCCGTGACCGGCGTGCTTTCCATCTTCGGTATGCGCACCGAAAGCGCGGTCTTCATCGGCTTCCTCGTCACACTCTCCAGCACCGCGATCGTCCTTCGCTTGTTGCAGGAGAAAGGCAAGATGGACGCGACCCACGGACGTGTCGCCACTGCCATCCTCATCTTCCAGGACATCATCGTGGTCCCCATGATGCTCGTGACACCCCTGCTCGCTGGCAAGAGCACGGACATCGGCGGCGATCTGCTTTGGCTGCTCGGGAAGATGTTGCTGCTGCTGGTCGCTGTGTTCGTGAGCGGCCGGTACGTGGTTCCGCGCCTGCTGCGCGCTGCCACGAAAGGCAAAGGCAATGAGTTGTTCGTGATCACGATCGTGGTGATCTGTTTCGCTGCCGCATTCGCAACACAGGCACTCGGTCTTTCCCTCGCCTTGGGGGCCTTCTTCGCGGGACTGGTGATCAGCGAGACGGACCATGCCTACCACGCAACCGGTATCGTTCTGCCATTCCATGAACTCTTCATGAGCTTCTTCTTCGTGAGCATAGGCATGCTCGTCGACCTCGACCAGTTCATCGATGCACCATTGCTCATCATCGGCCTTACGATCAGCCTGATCGCCCTGAAGGTGATGACGTCCTTGATCGCCGTGTGGGTATTGCGCTATCCACTCCGAACAGCACTGCACAGCGCGCTGGCCTTGTTCCAACTGGGCGAATTCGGTTTCATCCTCGCGATCCCCGGTTTGGAGATGGGCCTGTTGAGCGAAGAGCACTACCAGATCTTCCTCTGCGTGAGCATCCTGAGCATGGGTGCCACCCCCTTCATGCTGGAGTACTCGGACCGCATCGTGCGCCGGGTCTTTCTCTCCTTCGTGCCTGTCAATGTAAGTCGTCGCCTGGACAGTTTGATGCGGGTGAAGCTGGAACAGGAAAAGAGCATGGCCAAAGTGCTCAAGGACCATGTAGTGGTGATCGGGTTCGGCCTGAACGGACAAAACGTCGCCAATGCAGCGATCGATGCGGGTATCCGTTGTGCTGTGGTGGAAGAGGACCCGGACCTGGCGCGCAAGGCCCAGCTGATCGGGCTGACCGTGCTGGTAGGCGATGCGACAAACACACACCTGCTTGAACAAGCGCATGTGGAACGCGCCCGTGTGGTGGTCGTGGCGATCAGTGATGCACCACAGACCCTGAAGATCGTTTCCGGCGTGCGCTCGCTCTCGAGCACGGCGCACATCATCGTACGTACACGGTACGTCAAGGAGATCCAAGCCAATTTCGATGCTGGAGCGAACGAAGTGATCCCGGAGGAATTCGAGACCAGCATCGAGATCTTCCACCGCGTCCTGCGCAAGTACCTCGTACCGGAAGCGAAGATCCAGGCCCTTGTCGCCAGGATCCGGAGCGATCATTACAGCATGCTGCGTGGCACGCCCGGCAACCGCTTGCGCAAGAAGGAAGAAGCACTGACCATACCCGGCCTGGAGATCGCCACGCTACCGGTCACGATGGGTCGCGGCAAAGTGGTGGGTAAAAGCGTTTCCGAGATCGCCCTGCGCGAGAAGTACGGGATCACCGTCCTGGCGATACGCCGCGGTGAACGATACATCACCAATGTGAAGGGCGATGCACGGATCCTGACGGACGACCTCCTGTACCTGCTCGGCGCACCGGACAGCATCGTACGGCTCGATCACGACCTGCGGTGAAACCCTGCCTCCCGGGGCTGCGTTGCAAAGGCTTCCATGCTGACCTCCTCCTGCGTCCAGAACAGCATCGGCCACATCCTGCTGGTCGATGACGAGGACGACTGCAACTTCGTGACGCGCCTTGTGCTCAAGAAAGCAGGCCACACCGGTCGGCTGACCTGCTTCACCTCGGCGGACGACGCGCTGGCCTACCTGCGCAACGGATCGGACCCACCGGACATCATGTTCGTGGACATCAACATGCCGAAGCTCACGGGCTTCGACCTGCTGGCGATCTGCGAATCGGAAGGCCTGTTGCCCAACGGATGTACGTCCGTGGTGATGTTCTCCTCGAGCAATCGCCCGGCCGACCTGCAGAAAGCCCTCTCCTTCCGCTCCGTGATCGGCTACGTGGAAAAGGCCCTTACCGTGGAGAGTTTCGAACGTGTCACCCTCGACCATCAACGCCTACGCAATGCGTAGCCACCCCACCTACCCGATGTACCTTTGGTTACTCTCCCATGAAAAAGATACTGATCATCGAAGACGAGACCATCATCTCCTTCGGTTACCGATTGCAGCTCGAACGGATGGGCTTCGATGTGATCGGCACGGCCCGCAGCTCGGAGGAGGCGGAAGCCCAGCTGGCGCGCCAGCAGCCCGACCTCATCATCATGGACATCTATTTGAAAGGTGCCAAGAACGGTTTGGAACTGGCCCAGGAGATCCACGAGAAACAGCCCATCCCGATCCTCTTCCTCACCGCCAGTACGAAGCCTGAGATCGTGGCTGCGATCCACGCGCTCAAGAACTGCCAATACCTGAGCAAACCCATCAACCCGGACAGTTTGGAGGACATGCTCCAACGCTTCGTCCGCTCGCCGCACTAACGGTCCCATGAAGGCCAGCGCAGAGCAAACAGAGCGCCTGCACCGGTTCGCGCACGACCTGCGGAACCGCTTGATCGGTCTTCAACAAGTACTTGAACAGTTCCGTGCCGGACCACCCGAGGCGGACCGGCAGGAACTTGCGCTCTTCGGCGAGCAGCAGTTCTTCAAGGCCCTGCGCGAGGTGGAGGACGTCATGGACGACCTCGGCGTGGAGCGCGGTGCGGTAAAGCCTGCCTTCGGGACCGTGCGCATCGCCGAACTGGTCAGGACCCATGTCGACCTGATGCAGTACCGACTCCAACGGAAACGACAGACGGTCGAACTCGACCTTGACGAGGATCTGGAAACGCAAGCCGACGCGCGCCTGCTCGGTGACGTGTTGGATGCACTGATCTCCAACGCCTCGAAATTCTCGGAAGCAGGTTCGGCGATCGCCATCACCTCCTCGACCGATGGTATTGACGCCGTGATCACTGTAAAGGACAATGGGACCGGTCTTTCCACGGAGGACCTTGAGCGCGTATTCGTCCGATTTGCGTGGCTTGGCAATCGCCCTACGGGAGGCGAATCGCAGGGTCGTGGGACATTGGCCCGGGCCAGGGCATGGATGATCGCCCAAGGTGGCGGCTTGTCGGCCGAAAGCCCGGGTGAGGGACTGGGCTGCACGTTCACCGCCCGCCTCCCGCTCCGTAGGACCGGAATTGGTCGCTAGGACTGCAGGTCCAGTTCCTTGACCAAGCGGATCTGCCTGGCCACACGCTGGCCGCGATTGTTCACTGCAACGTTGAACTCGACGGTATCACCGATACGCAGGTCGTTGAATTCGGCTTCCTGCAGGTCCTCGCGCAGGAAGAACAGGTTGTTGTCCGGGAACCGGATGAAGCCGTACCCGTTCATCAAGCTCATCACCGTGCTTTGGTGCCGGGGATCGGGGTCGGCATCGGGCGCGACCGGCCCGTTCTCCTCCGCTTCCCGGGGTACCGATTCGCGCACGACGAACAGTTCGCGCACCACCTCATCATCGTCCCTCAAGCCCTCATCGATCAAGTCGTGCATCTGCAGCGGATAGGTCACCTCGTTCCAGAGGTCGGCACTGGTGCGGGTGTATTGCACATCGCCCGATTCCGCATCGGTGAATTCGAAGTCCCAACCGAGCAACATCGTCTTACAGTCCAGTGCATGGAGCTTGCGCACCAAGGGAACATGGTCCCCATCGGAGGCGACCAGCGCCACCACGTCGTAGCGTTTGAGCATGCATAGTTCGTAGGTCTCCAGGGCCATCAGCACATCGATACCCTTCTCCTTCTTGCGGCCCATCGAATCCTTCAAGGGGAGATAGTGGGTCTGTACATTGTTGTACATCAGCACGTCATCGAAGACCCGGTCGTGGTACAACTGGTTGGGCTTCTCGTTCGCCTCGCGGGCCGTGAACCGCCCACGGAAGAAATGCGCATCGATGATGTGGCAGAGGTTCGGCCGTGTGCCCTCCCGCTCGGCCACCATGTGCTTCACGAAATCGTGGAGACCACCCACGTGGATCCTCCGGCGATGGGCATGTACATAGTTGTAATAGTTGCTCACATGGGTGAAATAGCTCCCATCATAGAATACGCCCACCTTCAAAGCATGCGAACCGCTCATAGTACTTGGCATGGATCATGGATATGAGACAAATGTAGCCGCCCGCCCGACCCGGTCCTGCCCGGTGCACCAACGCTGCCGAGGCGGGCGGGCGGCTAACTTGCGACCCACGATGCGCCTCACCCTGTCCCTCTTCCTTGCGCTTGCCACAGGGTTCGCGAACGCCCAAGGACAGGATACCGATGCGGCCAAGGCACTGGGCTTCATGCGTTCCATGAGCATTCCTCTGAACGCCGTGCAGTTCTTCGATCGTGCGTCCGAGGCCTGGACCTGGACCTTCGGCAAGGAACCGGGTGCGAAGCTCCAATTGTCCGACCGCGAGGCCGGCATCCTTGAAGGTACCGTGCGGCTGAACTTCCGATCGACCATGCTGACCGGGCGGGAGGAGAGCATGGGTTCGGTGATCTATCATGTGCGTCTGCAGATCCGTGCCGGGGAATGCCGCGCCGTGGTCTCGGGCCTATCCCATACCGGCAACCGGACCACGACACGCGGAGGCATCCATCTCGGTACCATCATGCGGAACGATACCGATGTCGCCTCGGCTGGAGGAATGAGCAGGAGCAATCTGATCCGGTTGCACGCTGAGGTACGGGAAACGGCCACCACCCGGATCAATTCCCTCTTGCAGGCGATGGAGGCCCGTATCCGGGCCAGCGTGGAGCCTTGACCCGGCTGTAACCCCTGCTTTCCGGATGCGTTCAAGGGTTGCGTCCATGCATACCCTGAAACGTCTTACCTCACGGTCCTGGCCATTGTTGGTCATGGCCCTTGTCACGATCTTCATAACGTACGGCATCGTCCTGGTCTCACGTTCACGACAGCTGCAACAGAAGATCACGGAAGAAGTGCGACTGCTGGACGAACTCAGTCGCCTGAGCAATGCGATACACCAGCTCGGTCTCACGCACCGCATGGACGTTGGTACCCAGCAATACCAATGGCCCGGCGAACTCGCCCGTGTGAAGGCGCGTGTGGATTCCATGGAGCAACGGTTCAGCGGGGCACCGGGCATGAAGGAACTACCCGGGACCCTGGACCGCTTCCTGGCCCAAAGCGACTCCCTGCATCGCAACGCCATGGCGGCACAGGGATCCTGGAGCGAGAAGCGACCGGCGGAGGTCGTGCTCCAGTTCATGTTGCAACGTGCGCAGAAAGCGGTGGACCGTACCACCCGAAGCGTCCACGAACAGGGGTTGGGTACGCATACCGCCACACTTTCCGACAAGTGGGACGAGGCACAGGTCCTGTTGATCGCCGCCTGCATGCTGGCCGTCGTCTTCGCGTGGTTGGTGCATGTCAGCAATAAACTGTTGATCGAAAGCCGGCTCCGCAGCGAACAACTCGACATCGCCAAACAGAACCTCGAACGCAGCAACCGCGAACTGCGCGAGACGATGTTGAGCAAGGAGGAGAAGGAGGTGATGCTGAAGGAGATCCACCACCGTGTGAAGAACAACCTGCAGATCGTGAAAAGCCTGATCCGCTTCCAGATGGACCAGGTGAAGGACCCCAAGACCACCGAACTCTTCAACGAATGCGTGAACCGGGTCAGTGCCATGGCCCTGGTACATGAGCAGACCTACTTGAGCAAGGACCTGGCGAACATCGACGTGAGCACCTACCTCGCCCATCTCACTCGCGACCTCTGCTACGCCTACACCATCGATATCAAGCTGGACCTCGACATCCGCATCAACGTACCCACGCTCAGTGTCGATACGTTGATCCCGCTGGGGCTCCTGATCAACGAGATCATCTCGAATTCCCTCAAGTACGCGTTCAAGGGCCGCAAGTCGGGCACGATCCTGGTGCATTTGGACAGCGATGGGGAGGGGATCCACCTGCGTATCGGTGATGATGGCGTGGGCCTGCCCGACCGGAGCAAATGGGACCGACCGAACAGCCTGGGCATGGACCTGATCCACACCCTGGCCGGCCAGCTGGACACCACCGTTGAACTCGCCTCCGGCCCGGGTACGGTGTACGAACTCACCAGCATCCGCCAGGCCCGTCGTAAACGAGCCTGACAACCGGGCCCCGACGTCACGGTCCGTCCCTGGGTCCAGCGCCGGCTTTATTGGGCAAGGCCTACTTTCGCGGCCGTTCGCCAGCAGGCGTTCCATCCCCTCATGAAACGTTCGATCATCGCTGTATTGCCCATCGCGCTGTTCACCGCTTGCACCACACCGGACCAACCCACTTCCGATCGCATGACGTATCCCGAGACCCGTAAGGACAGCCTTGTCGGTGACACGCTGCACGGCACTTTCGTGGCCGACCCTTATCGCTGGCTCGAGAACGACACCAGCGCGGAGACCGCTGATTGGGTGAAGCGCCAGAACGCGCTGACCAATTCGGTCCTTGAGAAGATCCCCTTCCGCAGCGGGCTGGCCAAGCGCTATGAGAAACTGATCGATCATCCCACCGTCAGCGCGCCCATCAAGGTCGGGGAACACTACTTCCAGTACCGCAACACCGGCTTGCAGAACCAATCCGTGATCTACGTCCGTACAGGGCTCGATGGCAAGGAAAGCGTCTTCATCGACCCCAATGCCGTGGACCCCAATGGCACCACCAGCCTTCATTTGATGGGTGCCAGCATCGACCGGCGCTATATCTGCGTAAGCGTACAAAAGGCCGGTAGCGACTGGCAGGACATCACCGTGTACGACCTCACCACGATGAAGCAAATGTCCGACGTGTTGAAGTGGGCCAAATTCAGCGGTGTCGCCTGGTACAAGGACGGGTTCTTCTACAGCCGCTACCCCGAACCCAAGAAGGGCACCGAACTGAGCGCCGCAAGCCAGTGGCAGAAGGTGTACTACCACAAACTCGGTGATGCCCAGGAGAAGGACGTGCTGGTGTACGAGAACACGACCAACCCGAACCTGTACATCGGGATGGACGTGACCGAGGGCGAGGAATTCGCCGGACTCACGATCAGTACCGGCACGGACGGCTACGAGCAGTACTTCCTGGACCTGCGGAAGTCGGGCATGCCGAACCCCTCCACCAAGTGGACCGCCCTGCAGACCGGCTTCGACCACAAGACCAGCCTGCTGGACATGGATCCGAAGACGGGCCAGTTGTTGGTGATGACCGACGTGAACGCACCGAACTACCGCCTCGTGTCGGTGGATCCCAACAGCCCTTCACAGGCGGATTGGAAGGACATCATCCCGCATAGGGACAACTTGCTGGAGCATGTGAGCATCGGTGGTGGCAGCCTGTTCGCCCATTACCTGAAGGACGTGACCACGCGCATCTACCGCTACAACATGGATGGCAGCGGTGAACTGGAGATCGCCCTTCCCGGCCTCGGTTCCGCAAGCGGGTTCGGCGCGCGTCGCGGAGAACCGCAGTCCTTCTACAGCTTCTCGTCCTTCGCCGACCCGAACAGCATCTACAGCTTCGACTATGCCACTGGGAAGAGCGAGTTGTTCTTCCGGCCGGAACTCAGCTTCGATCCGGGACAGTTCGTGACGGAACAGGTCTTCTTCCCCAGCAAGGACGGCACGAAGATCCCGATGTTCATCACCCACAAGAAAGGGATCGAACGCAACGGCAAGAACCCTACGCTGCTCTATGCCTATGGCGGATTCAACATCAGCCTCACACCCTATTTCAGCACCGAGGCGATCCTGATGATGGAACAGGGCGGGGTCTACTGTGTGGCCAACTTGCGCGGTGGTGGGGAGTACGGCGAAGAATGGCACAAGGCCGGCATGAAGGAGAAGAAGCAGAACGTCTTCGACGATTTCATCGGTGCCGCAGAATACCTGATGGCCATGAAATGGACCGACCGCGACCACCTGGCCATTGAAGGTGGCAGCAATGGCGGCTTGCTGATCGGTGCGGTGATGACGCAGCGCCCGGAACTGTTCAAGGTCTGCTTCCCCGAAGTGGGTGTGCTGGACATGCTGCGCTTCCAGAAGTTCACAGCCGGGTTCGGCTGGACACCGGAGTATGGCGATGCCGACAGCAGCAGGACCGACTTCGAGTACCTCATGAAGTATTCACCGTTGCACAACGCGAAGCCCGCGAAGTACCCAGCGACGATGGTGATGACCGCCGACCATGACGACCGTGTCGTCCCTGCGCACAGCTTCAAGTTCATCAGTGCGCTGCAGGCCGCCCAGCAAGGCGATGCGCCTGTGCTGATCCGTGTGGAGACCAACGCCGGTCACGGCGCGGGCAAGCCCACCAGCATGGTGATCCAGGAAGTGGCGGACAAGTATGCGTTCTTCTTCCATACCGTTGGCGTGGTGCCGGCCTTCAGTGCGGAACAGTAGTCCGTCATTGCAGTCCGACACAGGCCAACCGCCCGTTGCGGTCCGGGGGCCGTGGCGATCAAGTGGCCAGCGGTACATTCGAATGGCCGGTGCCGCTACGAAGAGGTTCCTTGACCTATCCTTATGGAACACGCCCGCACGCTCGACTTTCGTTTGCGCCCGTTCTCGGACAGCGACCTCGGGGCTCTGGTGAAACACGCCAATGATGCCACGGTTGCGGCGAACCTGACCGATGCGTTCCCGCATCCATACACAGAGGATGCCGGTCGCAACTTCCTGAGCGAAGCGATGAAGCCCGTGCCTCTGCGGCGTTGCATCAGTATCGGAGGCGAGGCCTGTGGGGCCATCGGCCTGCACCCCAAGCAGGACCTCTGGCGCTTGAACATGGAACTGGGCTACTGGCTCGCGAAGGAGCACCGCGGCAAGGGCATCATGACCGAGGCCATCCGGCAGATGGTGCAGCTGGGCTTCGCCACCTTCCCGGAGATCATCCGCATCTACGCCACTCCTTTCGGCAGCAATGTCGCCAGCCAGCGCGCGCTGGAAAAGGCGGGCTTCATGCTGGAGGCGAAGCTCACGGACACGCTCGTGAAGAACGGCGTGATGCAGGATGAGTGGATCTATGCGGTGAGGCGAACGGCATGGACCACAAGCCCCGTTAACTTGGCAACATGAGGTGGTTCCTGCTCCTCGTCCTTCTGGCGTGTATCGCCGCGCGGAACCAGGCTACGACCTGGACCATCGGCCCCGGCCAGACCTACACCCTACCGAGCCAGGTCTCCACGCTGGTGGGTGACGGCGACACGGTGAACATCGAAGCCGGCGTGTACCCCAGCGATGTGGCACGCTGGCAGGCCGATGACCTGGTGTTGCGCGGTGTCGGCGGATTCGCACACCTGGAAAGCAACGGACTGAGCTGGGGCGATAAAGCCATCTGGGTGATCCAGGGCGACAACTGCACCGTGGAGTGGATCGAGTTCAGCGAGTGCCAGGTACCGGACCACAATGGTGCTGGTATCCGCCTCGAAGGACTCAACCTGAACGTATCGCACTGCTGGTTCCATCACAACGAGAACGGGATCCTCTGCGGCGAATACCACCCGAGCACCGTTCGCATCGAATACAGCGAGTTCGGCCACCACGGTCACGGCGATGGCTACTCGCACAACCTGTACATCGGCAACATCGACTCGCTGATCTTCCGCTACAACTACAGCCACCACGCCGATGTGGGGCACGAATTGAAAAGCCGCGCCTGGGTGAACGTGATCGAATACAACCGCATCGGCAATGAAGCGGATGGAACGGCCAGCCGCGAGATCGATCTGCCCAACGGTGGTCAAGCCTATGTGATCGGGAACGTGATCCAACAGGGTCTCCAGAGCGAAAACAGCAACATCGTGGGCTTCGGCATGGAGGGGCTCAGCAATCCCGGACCACAGGAGTTCTATGCGATCAACAACACCGTGGTGAACGAGAGAACGAACGGAAGCTTCTTCCAAACACCTTCCGAGGTGCAATTCAAAGCCTACAACAACGTGCTTGCGGGTGGTGGTGTGTTCATGAGCTCCTGGCCCATTGACATCGACACCCTCGCCAACCTGCGCGTCACTGATATCGGTGCGGTCGGCTTCGCGGATGCGGCGAATTACGACTACCGCATCGATGACACCTCACCGGCCCATGGCATAGGTTATCCCGCAGGTCTGGCGGACGGTGGATACCCATTGGTGGCGTGGTACGAATACGTACACCCGGTGAACAGGGTGGTGCGTTGCCAGCACGCGTTGCTGGACGCAGGCGCTTTCGAGACGTGTACCCCGACCGGGGTCATGGAACGGCGTGATCGGACCTTCGCGCTCTTTCCGAACCCCGCCACCACCCAGTTGAACGTCCTTGTTCCATCGGGTGTTCTTTCGTTGGAAATACAGGATCCACTAGGGCAAGTGGTGAAGACATGGACGACGAATGGACAGGAAGGCATGCTCTTGGAGATCGCATCACTTCACGCCGGGGCGTACATCCTTTGTGCCCGCAGCGTCGATTCAGCTTACACGAGAGGATTCGTGAAAGAGTGATCGGTTCACACCGGTCCGCTCCCCCACTTCCCCACTACTTCCTGCGTCCTCGCATCCAGGTCCGCGAACAGTGCTTCCTCCAACCCATCGGTTCCGCCGCGCGGGAAAGAGCGTGCGAATGTGCCCTGCTTCAACAGGTGAACGTGATCGCATAGCGCAACGAGTGGTCCCAGTACATGCGAGGTGATCAACACCGTCCTGCCGCGCTCGGCCAGGCGGCGGATGATGGCTTCCAACACACGTACCGAAGCGAGGTCCAGTCCGTTCATCGGCTCATCGAGCAAGAGAACTTCGCGTTCCAGTCCCAAAACACCGAGCAAAACGAGCTTGCGCTTCATTCCCGTGGAGTACGTGCTGATGAGTTGGTCCAAAGGCACCTCGAGAAGTGCATTCAGGGCCTTTGTGTCGCCGATCCCTGCTTTGGGCATGAAGAGGTCCAGGTATTCACGGCCGGTGATGCCCGGATGGAAGTAGCTCTCCGCCTCCTGGAACGCGGTGTTCGCATGGCCCATGTTCGTTCCATTCCACTGCACGGTGGCTTCAGCATTCCTGCCGAAGCCGTACAACGCGTTCAAGAGCGTGGTCTTTCCAGCACCGTTCAAGCCGACGATGCCGTGTACGCCGGGTGTCATTCCGTATTGCGGAACGTCCACCACGGTCCTGTCGCCGTAGCTGCACCGCAGGTCAGTGATCGTGATCATGGAAGTAAGCGTTGAGGTTGGCGCGCGCCTTCGGTAGTTCCGTCAACAGCATGATGAGCGGCACCAGCGATAGTCCGGGAAGGATCGCGAAGACGGCTGCGACACCCACGTTCGCACCGTTGGCATCCAGGCGTTCGTTGGGGCGGTAGTTGGCGTACTTCAGCACGATCGCATAACCCACCAGCACCAGCATGCCCATCCCGATGAGCGTGTGGATCCACCACCACGGTGGCCGGAAGGCGGTCGCGATGACCAGCACGGGAAGAACGATGAGCGACATGGCCCGCATCGAACCGAGCACTTTCTTCTTCAGCAGACCAGGCGCACTCTTCGCCGTGGCCAAAAGCATCGCACGCGGCTCGCATTGCTCTTGCGCACCGGCGACGAGCATGGCGATCACGCCGAGCAGAAAGAGCGGCAACACCGGCATCCAGGAGAACGCCAACGATGCTGTCCAGAGCAAGAGCGACCACGGATGGGTGTTCTGTACCATGCCCTTCCATTCGAACAGGTGCACGGGTAGCCAACGACGCAACCACGCTCCGCGAACGCTCGTGTCGCGTGCCACCGGGGACCAGGGGAGCACGACAACGACCAACAGCCATGAGGCTGCGACCCATGCGCGCGCCGCCAACAAGCCCAGCATGACCGGCGAGGCGAGCGCAGCATACTCCAGCGCCATGGCCATCCGCGGTCGACGGAGGTGGAAGCGCAAGAAGTGATGGTCGGCGCGGCGCT
>DEQO01000116.1 GCA_002360495.1 Flavobacteriales bacterium UBA3364 | reverse complement strand
TTGTTTAATTTTTTTTTTTTTAATGGCCCGCCAGCGAACTCTTGTACGTCATGCCCCGGCTCAGGCGCATCACATCGTTCAACGCTTCGGCTTCCGATGCGTAGGGCCACATCCGGGTCCCTCCCAATGCCGGGCCAAGCGTGGTATCATGGATGGCGATGATCGCCTTGAGACCGGTCGGACGATCATGGCAGAATAGCACTTGCTCGTGATCGTTCAGTTCCATGCGCCCGAGGACCGGCTCGCTGGCTATGGTTTTGGTGCTGGTGTTGACCATGGGGGTCGATGCGTTGGTCGGCGGGTTGATCTGGATGGTGCTCTGGAAGCGGTGTTCGCGTGGCTGGACGTTCTCTGTTCGGGGTACGTTCACCCCTCGTTCACCTTTCTTCCCGCCTACCTTTGCCGCGCTGTTGAATGGGTCACGTTCCCGGCAAGCGGCGCAAAAGTAGCACGTTCCGGTCCCCGCTTATGCGACCGCTCCTCAAGCTGAACCCCTATCTGGCCAAGTATCGCTGGCACTTGTTGCTGGGAACGGTCTTCATCGCCCTCAGCAATTTGTTCGCGGTGTACTCTCCGCAAGTGGTACGCGAGGCCATCGACCTGATCGCCCAAGGCATCGGGCAAATGCAGAAACCTGCTGCCGAACGGGCGCTGACCGTCCCGGAGACCCTTCAACTCTGGGTGGGCTGGACGGGGCTGGACCTCCAAGCCGGTTTGAAGGACCTCCATACCGAAGATGCCATGAAGGCCGCGGTGGTGCGGTGTGCCGGAACGCTGGGCATTCTCTTCCTGGTCTTCGCCCTGCTGAAAGGCTTCTTCATGTTCCTGATGCGGCAGACGATCATCGTGGTAAGCCGGTTGATCGAGTATGACCTGAAGAACGAGATCTACACACACTACCAGCAGTTGGATAGGGCCTTCTACAAACGCAACAGCACCGGCGACCTCATGAACCGCATCAGCGAGGATGTCGGCAAGGTCCGCATGTACCTGGGGCCGGCGATCATGTACACGATCAACCTCGTGGTGCTTTTCGTGATGTGCATCGGCTTCATGCTGACCGTGAACCCGGAACTGACGCTCTGGACACTGGCACCGTTGCCGATCATGAGCATCATCATCTACAAGGTGAGCGATGTGATGAACCGCCGCAGCATGGATGTGCAAGTCCATCAAAGTCGTTTGAGCACGCTGGCACAGGAGAGTTTCAGTGGGATCCGTGTGTTGAAGGCCTACGCCAAGGAGCGCCTGGCCATCGACCGCTTCGCATCAGCTGCCTCGGATTATCGGGAAAAGAGCATGTCCCAAGCCAGGGTGGATGCCTTGTTCATGCCGGCCATCATGCTCCTGATCGGCTTCAGCACGGTGCTCACGATCTTCATCGGGGGCAGGAAACTGATCGCTGGCGACCCGACGGTCAGCGTCGGGAACATCGCGGAGTTCGTGATCTATGTGAACATGCTCACGTGGCCCTTCGCATCGGTGGGCTGGGTGACCTCCCTGGTCCAACAAGCATCGGCCAGCATGGTACGGATCAATGAATTCCTGGATACGCGACCGGCCATTGTCACGGAAGCGGACGATCTCCCCGAAGTGAACGGCGCCATCACTTTCCGCGACGTCTCGTTCACCTACCCCGACACGGGCATCCGCGCAGTGGACCACGTTTCTTTCCATGTTCCGGCAGGAGGAACGCTGGCCATCGTCGGTCATACAGGAAGCGGAAAGACCACCATTGCAGAACTCATCGGACGTGTGTACGATGCCACCGAGGGCGAAGTACTGATCGATGGTGTACCGATCCGACGGATAAGCATGGACCGGTTGCGCCGCAGTTTGGGCTTCGTGCCACAGGAAACGTTGCTGTTCAGCGATTCCATCCGCAACAACATCGCGTTCCGGCTCGATGGCGATGGTGATATCGACGCCCGTGTCGTCCGCGCCGCCCGGCAGGCTCAGGTGCATGGCGATATCGAAGGGTTCCCACAGGGCTACGATACCCAGGTCGGCGAACGCGGGATCACCCTGAGCGGTGGACAGAAGCAACGCGTGAGCATTGCTCGAGCGATCATTGCCGGACCACGGATCCTCTTGTTCGATGATGCCCTTAGCGCTGTGGACACGGCCACCGAGGAGGCCATCCTTCGTGAACTGCGCACGATCATGAAAGGCCGGACCACGGTCATCATCAGCCACCGGATCAGTGCCGTACGGGACGCCGATCATATCCTCGTGCTGGAACACGGCCGGGTGGTGGAGGAAGGTGAACACGCTGCATTGCTGGGCCGGAAAGGCCGATACGCCATGTTGCACGAGGAGCAGCTCTTGGAGGAGGCACGGCACAACGTGGTGTAGCGGTAGCGGGGACAAGTCCGCTTGAGGTGAAGGCGTGCTTGGATGCCGCAGTTGGCGCCGAAAGAAGGCCTGTGTGTGGGCATTTCCGCGAACCGGGTGGACAGCGTGATCGACGAGATCCGTGGTCAACCGCCTCCGGGCGCTTCGGCGCTGTTCTTGCGCATGGATTTGCCGAATTCCCGATCCCTGTTATATTTGGTTGGGCCTGCGGACGATACGCGGCCGGGAAGTACCATGAGCGACGATCGTGAGGATGTCTTTTCAAAGGCCGTTCGGGCCGGGAAACGCACCTATTTCTTCGATGTGAAGAGTACGCGCGGCCGTGACCTCTACCTCACCATCACGGAAAGCAAGAAGCACACGCACGAGGACGGTACCGCCCACTACGACAAGCACAAGATCTTCCTGTACAAGGAGGATTTCGACAAGTTCCTGGATGGATTGAAGGAAGCCTTCGGCGAGATCGACCGCTTGAAGAGCAGCGGGGAATACATCGCCGATGAACCCGTCGCTCCGCGCTCCAACGAAGACCGACCGCCTTACACGGACGTGAACTTCGAGGACCTGGACCGGAAGGACATCTGAGCTGCGGTATACCGGCTTCCGGCAGTTGTAACGCGGGGTCGCATACATCCCTCCCGTCACACTTGCCTGTTCAAAACTCGCCGAGTTACCAACACGACCGAAGGGCATAACCGCCTGTTCTTTGTCGCCGTCAAGCGTTGACCCAACGGTTAACGGATCGGCGAGAGCAACACCAAAACAACAGCGCGAATGGCCAAGATCATTTCCATCGTGAACCAGAAAGGCGGTGTGGGCAAGACCACCACCGCCATCAACCTTGCTGCCAGCTTGGGCGTACTCGAGCGTCGAACGTTGCTGGTGGATGCCGACCCACAGGCGAACGCAACGAGCGGTGTGGGCCTCGACCCACGCAACGTGAAAGCGAGCATCTATGAGTGCATCATCAACAATGCTTCCGCCACTGATGTGATCGTGGGTACCGACAACCCGAACATGGACATCATGCCGGGCCACATCGACCTGGTAGGTGCCGAGATCGAGATGATCGACATGCGCGATCGCGAGCAACAGTTGAAGAACGTTCTGGACCAGGTGCGCGACCAGTACGATTTCATCATCATCGACTGCTCCCCCTCCCTCGGTCTGGTGACGGTGAACAGCCTTACGGCCAGCGACAGCGTGATCGTGCCCGTGCAATGCGAGTATTTCGCATTGGAAGGATTGGGCAAACTGCTCAACACCATCAAGATCGTACAGCAACGTTTGAACCCCGAACTGGTGATCGAAGGCATGCTCCTGACCATGTACGACAGTCGGCTGCGCCTCGCGAACCAGGTGGTCGAGGAGGTGAAGACCCATTTCCAACAACTCGTGTTCGATACCGTGATCCACCGCAACGTGGCCTTGGGCGAAGCACCGAGCCATGGCCAGACCATCATCATGCACGATGCCACCAGCAAAGGCGCTGTGAACTACCTGAACCTGGCCCGTGAGATCCTGCAGAAGAACAGCCTCACCCGTATCCCGGACAGTGAGCGGACCGTAGCCGTTGAAGCGTAGTGGAAACCGAGATCATGAGCAAGAAGAAAGGCTTGGGCCGCGGCTTGAGCGCCCTGTTGGACGATCCAACGACGGACATCACCACCACCCGGGTCGATAGCGCGCCCGTTCAGCCACGTAGCTCCAGTGCGATCGGCACGGTCCCTATTTCGCAGATCGAACCGAACCCCTTCCAGCCTCGCACACATTTCAGCGATGAAGCCCTGGCCGAACTGGCGCAGAGCATCCGTGAGTTGGGCATCATCCAGCCGGTAACGCTGCGCAAACTGGGCTACGACCGGTACCAGCTGATCAGCGGTGAGCGCCGTTTCCGTGCTTCACAATCGGCCGGCCTTACCGAAGTGCCTGCCTACATCCGCATCGCGAACGATGAGGCGATGTTGGAAATGGCGCTGGTGGAGAACATCCAGCGCGAAGAACTCGATGCCATCGAGGTGGCGATCAGCTTCCAGCGCTTGGTGGACGAAGTGAAACTGACCCAGGAGCAACTGAGCGAAAAAGTGGGCAAGGACCGCACGACGGTCACCAACTACCTGCGTTTGCTCAAACTTCCACCGGAGATCCAATTGGGATTGCGCCAGCGCGCCATCGGAATGGGCCATGCGCGTGCGCTGATCAATGTGAGCGATCCGGTGAAGCAGGTGGAACTGTACCAGCAGATCGTTTCCAGCCAGTTGAGCGTGCGCCAGGTGGAGGACCTCGCCCGCAGCATCGTTCCGAAGGGCTTGAAGAGTTCCGCCCACTCCGCCCGCCCCAACAAGGAACTGAGCAAGTTGCTGGCGCAACACATCGGGAGCAGGGTCGTGGTGAAGCAGAATTCCGAAGGCAAGGGCAAGATCGAGATCAGCTTCAAGAACGAGGACGAACTACGACGGATCATCGGCGCGCTGAAGGCCTGATCCACGAAAGAACGGTCCTTGGTCCGATCCTTGCGACCTTTGGGGCGTGAAGGCGTACTTCCTACCTGTCCTTTTCCTCGTGAGCTGGACCTCAGCGGCTGGCCAGGCGGATAGCACCGTAGTGGCGCCTGGCGACCCCGTTACCATTGCCCCAGGGGCGATCGTGCAGGGTGGGGCCGACACGGCGCATAGCACCATGCCCGATACACTCGGCTGGCGCTACCACCATTCACCTACGAAGGCCTGCGTCCTATCCGCAGTGTTGCCGGGGGCGGGCCAGATCTACAACCGGAAATACTGGAAGGCGCCTATCGTATGGGCCGGACTTGGGATCAGTTTCTGGTTCGTGCAGAGCAACTCGAAAGAGTACCGCCGGTACAAGGACAATTACATCGCCGTGGTGGATGGCGATCCAACGACCATCGATGAGTTCAACGGGGAGGTCAGTGCCTCACAGCTTCTGGATGCCACGGACACCTACCGAAAGTGGCGTGACATGAGCTATATCGCACTGGGGTTGGTGTATATGCTCAATATCGTTGATGCCGGTGTGGACGCCAACTTCGTCCGGTTCGATGTGGGACGCGATCTGACCGTGGGCATGGGGCCATCATTGGAGATGGCGGCGCAAGGGAACGCCGGTCTGCACTTGTCCCTGGCGCTCCGTTAGCGGACGAACCACCTGGCGGACGCCATTACCTTCGCACGATGCGTATCGCCTTGTTCGGGTATGGTAAAATGGGAAAGGCCATCGAACAGGCCGCCACGACCCGCTCACATGAAGTTGGACTCCGCGTGACATCCACCAATGAAGGGGCGTCGCCAGTAGGCCATGATGTCGCGATCGAATTCAGCAAGCCGGGAACGGCGCTTGCGAACGTGGAGCTATGCCTGCGTGCGGGTGTGCCTGTCGTGGTCGGCACAACCGGTTGGTATGATCGTATGAACGACCTCCGCACGATGGTCACCCGGACCGGGGGCAGCGTGCTTTGGGCCAGCAACTTCAGCATTGGAGTGAACCTGTTCTTCCGCGTCAACAGGATGCTTGCCGGGCTCATGGATCGGCAACCCGCTTATCGGGCCCACATCGACGAGATCCACCACATCCACAAGCTGGATGCGCCCAGTGGAACAGCGATCACCCTGGCGCGGGACATCGACCTGAGAACGCAGCGGTATTCGGGTTGGGAACTCAAGGAGCAGGAACAGGGCAATGCAGGGCTTCGTCCTGCCCCTGCCCTTTCCACCCTCCCCGTCCCGATCTTCAGCGAGCGCAAAGGGGAAGTACCCGGCAAGCATGCCGTAAGTTGGACCAGCGGGAGCGACCGGATCGTGATCACGCATGAAGCGTTCGATCGTACCGGTTTCGCCCAAGGTGCCGTGGTGGCCGCTGAATGGTTGAAAGGCCGGAAAGGGCTGTTCACAATGGACGATGTACTGGACAGCCAAGTGTGAAATTGTGAGAATGCGGAAATGGGCCAACAACGGAAACACGACATTTGAGACGGGTGTGTTGATCCAGCGGCATTCCACATACTCACCATTCCCCATTCCCACATTCTCTCTTGCTCAATGATCCCCTACCTGTTCCTCTTCGCCTATCTCGCGGTGCTCTTCGCTTCGCTGTGGAAGTTGTTCAAGAAGGCAGGCAAACCGGCGTGGGCGGGCTTCGTTCCGGGATACAATATCCTGGTGTGGTTGCAGATCTCCGGCAAACCTTGGTGGTGGATCTTCCTGTTCCTGGTGCCTGGCGTGAATTTGCTCATGTTCATCCTCATGAACGTGAACATCTCCATCGTCCTGGGCGAACGTTCTTTCAAGGACCATCTGGTCATGACATTCCTACCGTGGGTGAGGATCCCGCAGGTGGTATTCTCCGATAGGGCTTTCGTAGGACCGGTCCCGGTCGCCGAGCGAAAGCGCGGCATGCTCGGCCAGTGGGGCGATGCGATCCTGTTCGCGGTGATCGTGGCCACGGTGTTCCGCACGTTCACGTTCGAGGCGTTCACGATCCCTACGCCATCCATGGAAAAGAGCCTGTTGGTGGGCGACTATTTATTCGTGAGCAAACTGAGCTATGGTCCGCGCCTGCCGATGACGCCTGTGACCTTCCCTTTCACGCATCATACGATGCCCTTCACCACCAGCACGCCTTCTTTCGTGACGTGGTTCAGCCAGCCCTATCGTCGCCTTCCCGGATTCGGTGTTCCTGAACGCGGCGATGCAGTGGTGTTCAACTTCCCCGAAGGGGATACGGTAGTTGCGAATTTCCAGAACCAGAGCTACTACCAGTTGGTGCGCGACTATGGGCGCCAGAAGATCCATGACCCGAACTTCCGCATGCTGAACATGGTGGACGGGCAGGTGCGACAAGTGGCGACCGGTGGGATACTGGTCCGCCCCCTGGACAAGAAGGAGAACTACATCAAACGTTGCGTGGCCGTTGCCGGCGACTCGCTGGAAGTGCGCCATGGCATGGTGTACGTCAATGGCGAGGCCCAACCGCTGCCGCCCGATGGGCAAATGGCCTATGAGTTCACGCTGAAGTCCAACTTCAACGAAAAGCGGATGAAGGAACTCTTCGATGTGAGCCCCGATGATTTCGGGCCCGGTGAAAAGGGCGGCGTTTCGGTCCCTTTGACCGCATCCGCGGCGGAGAAGCTGAAGAACTTCGACAACGTTGCCACCATGGAGCGCCAGGAGCACCCACGGGGCTACGCGACGGACTACCACAAGCTCCCCTATTTCCCGAACAACGCGGAGTACGATTGGAGCGAGGATAACTACGGCCCCATCTACATCCCGAAGAAAGGGGCAACCGTGAAGTTGGACCTTCATACGTTACCCCTCTACGAGCGCGTGATCCGGGTGTACGAGCACAATCATCTGGAGGTGAAGGATGGCACGATCCTGATCAATGGCGCACCGGTCGATAGCTACACGTTCCAGCAGGACTACTATTGGTTGATGGGCGATAACCGGCACCGCTCCCAGGATGCACGTTTCTGGGGCTTCGTGCCCCACGATCATGTGGTGGGCAAGGCCGTGCTGGTCTGGTTCACGAAGGACCCCTATACCGGGATCCGTTGGAAGCGCTTGTTCACACTGGTGAAGTAGCGTCTTCGCGCCGCGTTCGCTGATGCTCGCATCCCTGAAGCAACGTTGGAGCGCGCTGAACGAATGGCTCAAAGCGTTCGTCCTTGCACTGATACTCTTGTTCGCCCTCCATGTGTTCGTGGTGCGGTGGGTGATCGTGGAAAGCACCAGCATGTACCCCACCTTGCGGCCCGGGGACCTGGTGCTTGTGCAACGCTGGCCGGTATGGACGGGATTGTCCCGCGGTGATGTCGTGGTTTTCCGGGACCCGTTGAAGGACGACGTTCCCATGGTCCGAAGGCCGTTGTTGGTAAAGCGGAT
>DEQO01000073.1:36781-48400 GCA_002360495.1 Flavobacteriales bacterium UBA3364 | reverse complement strand
GTGCAGGGACTTACCGCAGTGTACGCCTTGGTCACCATGTAGTAGCCCATTCGATACGGGTTGGGCACAAAGTCGCGGAACGAGGTGTAATGGGCCTTCTCGTAATCGTACCGGTAGCCGGCGAGCCGGAGGGCGCGGGTCTCCATGTGGAAAGCCGGAAGCCGACCGCGGCCACCGTTGGACAGGATCGTCTCGAAGAGCACCGCATCGCCTTCACGGAACCACAAGGGCTGGGTGAGCAGCGTGTTGAAGAGCCAGCCGGTCTCACCCATGAGCACGCGGAAGGGCACTCCCCAACCGGAGAAGGCCGACTGGAACTGCTGGCTGTGGCGGTACTCGTGCGCCACCAGTCCATCAAGCCAGGGCACAGGGCCCAGGAACATGTTCTGCGGGCCGATCAGCGTGTACTCGTTGCGCCACGGTGCCGGCGTGGAGAAGCCACCGGGCAGTGTCGTACGGTTCTGGATGATCACGGGTACATGCCGTGTGTGGGCGTCACCGAGGATGCTGGCGTCGTGCTCCTGCTCGTAGCCCATGATAGCGGCCACGTGGAAGGCGGTGCTGTCCAGGCCGACCGGGTAGATGAGGCGCCCCGTGGCGGTCTCGATCTGCGACCACTTCATCGACGGCGGGTTGACCCCGAAGTCGTTCTGGGCAACGACCACCGCATGGAACAATGAGGCAGCGGCCGCTGTCAGCGCGAACGGGTAGCGCGAACTGCACATGGCCCAAATGTCCGAAAGGCCGGGCGCTGGAACTGGGTTGATGCCGCAGATGGTTCGATCAACGGTGAACCTGCGCACATCCTGGCATATGCCTTGTGCTCTCGGGTACCACGCTCACCCCAGCACCTCCTTCACCTTCGCGCCGATGGTGGCCGGGCTGTCCACCACGTGGATGCCACATTCCCGCATGACCTTCTTCTTGGCTGCCGCGCTCTCGTCCGCACCGCTTACAATGGCGCCGGCGTGGCCCATGGTGCGGCCCTTGGGTGCGGTCTCACCGGCGATGAAACCCACAACCGGCTTCTTGCAGTTCTCCTTGATCCACTTCGCTGCGCGGATCTCCAGATCGCCACCGATCTCACCGATCATGACGATGGCCTTGGTCTCCGGGTCGTGCGCAAAGAGTTGAACGGCTTCCAAGGTCGTTGTACCGATGATCGGATCACCGCCGATGCCGATGGCCGTAGTGATGCCGAGACCTGCCTTCACGACCTGGTCAGCTGCTTCGTAGGTGAGGGTGCCTGACTTCGAGACGATACCCACCGAACCCTTCTTGAAAACGAAGCCCGGCATGATGCCCACTTTGCATTCATCCGCCGTGATCACGCCCGGGCAATTGGGGCCGATAAGGGTGCAGTTCTTGCCGCGGATATACTCCCGCGCGGCCACCATGTCCTTGACCGGTATTCCCTCGGTGATGCACACGATCACTTTGATCCCGGCCTCCGCGGCCTCCATGATCGCATCCGCAGCGAACGGGGGTGGGACGAAGATGATGCTGACATCAGCACCGGTGGTCTTGACGGCATCGGCCACGGTCTCGAACACCGGACGGTCCAGGTGCTTCTGGCCACCTTTTCCGGGTGTTACGCCGCCGACCACGTTGGTGCCGTACTCGATCATTTGCTCGGCATGGAAAGTGCCCTCACTACCTGTGAAGCCCTGGACTAGGACCTTGCTGTTCTTGTTGACGAGTACGCTCATGGGAATTCCGTTGCGGTGGTTTCGGGGCGCTAAACTAACCGGGAAGCGATGATGCCTGCCGTCGTCCTCCGGATCCATGCTGGTAACGGTGAACACAATAGAGCGCTCCCAGCATGACCAACCCGGCGGTGAGGTAGGGCAATCCATGGCCCAGTTCGTAGAGGCGACCACCGAGAGCTGGTCCGACGATACGCGCAAGGGAACCGAAGCTTTGGTTCATCCCAAGTACCTCCCCTTGCTCGTGTTGTTCCGCGTTGCGGCTCAACTGGGAAAGCAACGTGGGGCTAAGGCATCCGTTCCCCAACGAAAGCAACGCGATGGAGATGATGCTCATCGGAAGGAACAGCGTGTTCGGGATGAAACCGATCATGCCCAGGCCCAGCGCCACCATCACGGCACCGTAGATCATGAGGTTGCGTTCTCCGAAGGTGCGTTGCAGCCAACCGATCATGGTGCCTTGCACGATGGCCGAACCCATGCCAACGAGCGCGAACATGTATCCGATCTGCCGCTTGTCCAGATCGTAGTCATCGTACCAGAGCATGGCGACGGTCATCTGCATCATGCTGAAGGCCGTGATGTAGATGAAGCTGATGATGAAAAGATCGCGGAAGCGCGGCTCGCGCAAGGCTTTGATGGCACTACCGATGGGCTTGATCCGGATCTTCCGGTCGGCTACTTTGTTCTGCAATGATTCCGGAAGGAAGGACCAGACAGCGGCCAGGTTCAGTACACACATGATCGCGGCCACGTAGCCCACCCATTCCACGCCGAGTCGATCGAATACGAGGCTACCCAGCGGTGGGCCGAAAATGAAACCCAGTCCGAACGCCGCCCCTATCAAGCCCAAGGCCTTCGCCCTGTTCTCCGGTGGAGTGATGTCCGTTATGTAAGCCTGTGCGGCTGTGATGTTGCCCGAACCGGCCCCAGTAAGCATGCGGCTGATGATCAGCACCACAAGGGTCGTTGCATGGGCGAACAGGACATAGCTCACCGCCGAGATCGCGAGCGCGATCATGATCACCGGCCTGCGCCCGAAACGATCGCTCAGTGTACCCCAGAACGGGGTGAAAATGAACATCATCAACGAGAACAGCGCGCCGGTATCGCCCACGAGCGCCTCGCTGGCGTCCAATTCCCGCGCATAGATCGGCACCACCGGCACGAAGATGCCGAAGCCCATCAGGTCGATGAAGATCGTGATGAACAGGATGACGAGCCTGCGGTCCATAAGGCGGCAAAGGTCGCGATCGGGACCGGATGACCGTGTACCGCGAAAAGGTGAATATGGGCGGACTACACGGTCGGCGGAGATGCGACCTCCTGCTCCGTCACCGTGGCATTGCGGACGTACGGACGAATGATGAGCCGGATCGTGTTCTTCCAACTCATGTACTTCCATGCCCAGCCCATGAGCACCTGCAACCTGTTCCGGTAGCCCACGAGTGCCATCAGGTGGACGAACATCCAGGCAAGCCAGGCGATGAGCCCACCGAGGTGGAGGCGGCCGGCATCGACCACCGCTTTGTATCTGCCGATGGTCGCCATGCTGCCCTTGTCCGTGTAGGTGAAGTCTTCCGATGGGAGGCCCTTGGATCGTCGTAGCAGGTTCTGGGCAAGGCGTTCGGCTTGCTGGATCGCCGCTTGCGCCACCTGTGGGTGACCCCGCTCCCACTTGCCTTCGGTCATCAGCGCCACATCGCCCAGCGCGAAGACGTCCGTGAACCCGTTGAGCTGATTGGTGCGATCCACGGCATAGCGGTCGGCTTTCGGGACTGCCGCGTTCTCGAGACCCGGGATCAGGGCGCCTTTCACACCGGCTGCCCATAGCAGCGTATTGGCCTCCATGGTACTACCGTCCTTGAACACGACGAGTTCCCCGTTGTAGGAAGCGACCCGTGCTTCAAGTTTCACGCTCACCCCCATCTCCTTCAGGTAGCGCAGCGCCTGGCTGCTGCTCTTCTCACTGAAGTTCTTCAGCACGCGTTCGTTGCTGTCCACCAGCCAGATCTGCATGCGTTCACTGTCGAGTTCCCGGTATTCGCGTTTCAGGACCGTACGGCGGATCTCGGCCAGCGCGCCGGCCATTTCAACACCGGTGGGACCGCCGCCGACGATGATGAAGTTCAGGCACCGTCGCTGGCCTGCTTCGTCCTGCGCGTAGAGGGCGGCTTCGAAATCCTGGAGGAAATCGCTCCGGATATCCAGTGCCTGGGAGATGGACTTCAACTGCATGGCTTCCTGTTCCATGCGCCGGTCGCCGAAGAAGTTGGTGGTACTGCCTGAGGCGATCACAAGGATGTCATATTGGACTTCACCACGGTCCGTCAGCACCAATTTGCGGGCGGGGTCCACGCCAGTAACCATGCACATACGGAACGCCACGTTCGGCATGGGTGCGACCGTCCGCCGGAACGGATGGGCGATGCTATCCGCGCCGAGGCTCGCTGTGGCCACTTGATAAAGCAAGGGTTGGAAGCAGTGGTGGTTCTGCTTGTCCAGCAGCAGTACCTTGTAAGGGGCCCCGTTCAAGCGGCGTATGAGTTCCAATCCAGCGAACCCACCACCAACGACCACCACCTTGGGATAGGGCAGCGCATCATACTCCGTCCTCGCTTTGTTCATCGGGCTTGCGTGTCGTACGCGCGGCAAAGATCCGGATCTTTGCGCCCCGATGGACCACCGCGATACGATCGCCGCACTTTCCACGGCGCCGGGCACCGGGGCCATCGCCGTTCTGCGTATTTCCGGGCCGGATGTCCTGCCGATCATGGCCTCCATCGCCCCGGCTTTACCGGAGAGCGTGGCTCCACGCCATGCCTACTTCACCGACTTCAATGATGCGGACGGTATTGTGGACGAGGGTGTGGTCACGGTCTTCAAGGGGCCGCATTCGTACACCGGCGAGGACGTCGCGGAACTGTCCGTGCATGGCTCGCCGTACGTTCAGCAGCGACTGCTGGAGGCCGTGTTGAAAGCGGGCGCACGCAGCGCTCTTCCCGGTGAATTCACCCAGCGTGCCTTCCTGAACCGCAAGCTGGACCTGAGCCAGGCCGAAGCCGTTGCCGACCTGATCGCCAGCCAAAGTGCCGCCCAGCACAGGCTCGCCATGAGCCAACTGCGCGGCGGTTTCGGGCAACGCATCGAGGAACTGCGCCAGCAGCTGATCGACTTTTCCGCCCTGATCGAACTGGAACTGGATTTCGCAGAAGAGGATGTCCAATTCGCGCAGCGTGTTGAATTGCTCGCTTTGCTGGACCGTATCAGTGATCTGTGCAAAGAGCTGATCGATTCCTTCCGCTACGGGAATGCGGTGAAGCAGGGCATTCCGGTGGCGATCGTCGGCGCACCGAACAGTGGCAAGAGCACCCTGCTCAACGCCCTGCTGCAGGAGGATCGCGCGATCGTGAGCGATATCCCCGGTACCACGCGCGATACCGTTGAAGAGGTCCTGACCATCGGCGGTGTGCTGTTCCGCTTCATCGACACGGCCGGCCTGCGCCAGACGAGCGACACGGTGGAAAGGCTGGGTATAGACCGGAGCTACAAGAAGGCCGCAGAGGCGAGCCTGGTGGTCCTCCTCGGCGATGCGTCGATGATCTCCGAAGGGGCGCTGCGCACCGAAGCCTCCATGCTGGCCCAGCGGATCGGCGGTGTGCCTCAGGTGATCCCCGTTCTGAACAAGTGCGATGTGCCGGGTGTCGTCACCAGCAAGGACATGCTGTCGATCAGTGCCCGCGATGGCAAAGGGCTGGATGCACTGAAGCGCGCGTTCGTGGACCACGTGCAGGCGATGCGCACCGGTCCCGGCGATATCGTGGTGACCAACGCCCGCCATGTGGATGCGCTGACCAAGGCCCGCGCCGCACTGCTCGACGCCAAGCAGGCCATCGACCTGGGCAAAAGCGGTGAACTGCTCGCGACGGATCTGCGCCGTGCCCAGCATCACCTGGGCGAGATCACCGGAAAGATCACGCCGGACGATCTGCTGGGCAGCATTTTTGGACGGTTCTGTATCGGGAAGTAGACCGGCGGTCCGATCGGGAATTGGACCGGAGACATCCGATCAGAAAGAAGCATTGGCGGCTGTTCCAGAAGTGACAAATGTGTTTGTAACAATAATGTTACAAACAATTGTGTTACATTTGGCGTAAGAGCCCGGACGCCTCGCCATGGATGAAGAACATTCCCCTTTCCTGATCGGGACAACGGTCTCCGGCGACAGCTTCATAGACCGGGAGAACCACCGCGAACGGCTGAGGACCAACTTCCGGTCCGGTCTCAACACCGTGCTGATCAGTCCGCGGCGTTGGGGGAAATCCTCGTTGGTACGCCAGGTGGCCCTGGACATGGCCCGCGAGAAGGACGTACGTTTCGCCTTCGTGGACCTCTTCCACGTGCGCAGCGAGCAGGAATTCCTGGAGCGCACCACCGAAGCGGTGATCAAGGCCCTCGGCAAGACCATGGAGGACCGGATCGCCGACCTGAAGAAGTTCGTCCGTGGTGTGGTACCACAGATCGGGCTCGGGGTGGATCCGCAGAGCGAATTCACCCTGAAGTTCAACTGGCCCGATGCCGAGCGGAACATACAGGACCTGCTGGACCTACCCGAGCGGATGGCCAAGGCGAAGAAAGTGCGGCTCGTGCTGTGCATCGATGAGTTCCAGAACATCGCTCATCTGCCCGATCCCATGGGCTTCCAGAAAGTGCTGCGCGCTTCGTGGCAGCACCACAAGGCCGTATGCCATGTGATCTACGGCAGCAAGCGGCATATGATGATGGACCTCTTCAACAAGCAGAGCATGCCCTTCTACCGCTTCGGCGATGTGCTCTTCCTGGACAAGATCAAGCGCACGGATTGGGTCCGCTTCATCAAGGCCCGCTTCGCCAGCCGCAAGAAGGCCATCGCCCCGGAGGTGTGCGAGCTCATCGCCGAGCGCATGCAGGACCACTCCTACCATGTGCAGCTCCTCGGTCATGTGGCCTTTCTCCACAGCGGAAGGACGTGCACTCGGGCCGTGGTGGAAATGGCACTGGACGACCTGCTCAACCAGCACGATGCGCTATACCACCGCCTGGTGGACGACCTGACCACCCCGCAGCTGAACTACCTGCGGGCCCTGCTCAACGGCGTGGAGCGTTTCACCACGATGGACACGATCCGTCGCTTCGAACTGGGATCGAGCGCGCATGTGAAGCGCATGACCATGGCGCTGGAGCAAAAGGAAGTGCTCGATTTCGTGGGCCGGAAGACCGAGTGGATCGACCCCTTGTTCAAGATCTGGCTGGAAGAGCGCTACTGGGGCTCGCGGCTGCGGATGGTCTAGGCGCTATTCCTGCCTACTTTCAAGGGCATTGTGCCGGACCGATGATCTCTTCAATGAAGATGTATTCGTCCGCGCCGTCGCCCTCCATGGCTGGACCCATGCCAATGGTACATACGGCATCGATGGTCCACGGATCACCTCCTCTCTTGACGGCTTTGGCGTAGGCCTTTTGAAGGTCCTCATTGGTGAACGCCACCAAGGGTTCGCCTTCTTCCTCCCCCATGTCCATGCCGCCCACACATGGCATCGGGAACCGTGTTCCGCAAGGTTGGAAGGTCAGGGCATCGGCCATGTAGGTGAAGTTGCCCGACAGGCGCATGCGCGGAATGGCATCCCCGATCTCATCCGCCAGTTTATCCAAGGAATGATCCAAGGCTGAGTTGAACGCCGCGCCCATCTCGTCCACCATCAGGAGACCTTCCGCGGTGTACCGGTAGAATTCCGGTTTATCGCCTGCGTAGCCTACCGTCAGCAGTCCATTCACCACATGCCACTGGCCCATTGTGCCAACTGGAATGCTGTCGCGCTCCAGGTAGCGCTGTTGCAGCACAAAGCTGCTATCGCTCCGGACCCAGAGCGTGGTTTCGATGCCCGGGCAATCGCTGCAGGGAAGGGTATCGGTGTAGTAGCCGGGCCAGTCAGCCGCTATGGTATCAACGACCGTGGTATCGGCCTCGGGCGCCGTGGAGGTGGTGGGAACGGGGTCACTGCCGCATGACACCAGCAAAGCGAAGAGGACAAGGATCGGAGAAGAACGCATGGTTCGAAAGTAGCATACGACCTTCGTCCTCCCGATGAACACCCCGCTGCTTTCGGCCTTCTATTTCGGCACGGTCGAGCACTATCACCTTCTGGCCAGGCATCCTAAGGTGATCATCGATACGGGCGAACACTACGAACGCCAGAGCTACCGCACACGTACCAGCATAGTGGGGCCGAACGGCAGACAGGACCTCACCGTGCAGATCGCGCGGCGGAGCGGTGAGAAGATGCGCATGCAAACCGTCGGCCTCAGCTACAGCGAGACCTGGCCGCAACAGCACGTGCATGCGATCCGAAGTGCTTATGGCAATACACCATGGTTCATCCACTACATCGATGCCATCGAAGCTGTGGTGCTGGGGAAATACGAACGGCTCGTTGACCTCCAACGCGCGACACTCGATCTTGGCCTGAGGTGGCTGGGGCTTACGACCGACGTGCTGGTCTCCGAAAACTACGTTGAGATACTGGAGGGACTGACCGACCTCCGCCTCGCCTTCCACCCGAAGAAACCTTTGCCAGCGGAAGTCTCGGCGGCACCTCCCTATACACAGATCTTCTCCGACCGACATGGCTTCGTCCCTCGGGTGAGCGTGATCGACCTGGTGATGAACGCCGGGCCCGAAGCGCGGCGGATCATCCATGACTAGTGGTTCTTGATCCTGGTCAAGCGTTGCAGCTCCGCAGCCGACCCACCTTTGATCGGTCGTTCACCAGAACGTCACCGAATGCGCCATGATCACCGCACCGACTTGGCTGGACCATTCCGAATATCCCTTTGAGATCCGCACGTTCACGCATCCTGACGGCCGGATCAATTACATCGATGAAGGCCGGGGCCCGATCATCCTTTTCGTGCACGGCACGCCTGAATGGAGCTTCGGCTTCCGGCACCTGGTCAAGGCCTTCTCGCCCACCCATCGCTGCATTGCGCCGGACCACCTCGGCTTCGGGTTGAGCGATAAGCCGCCCGGTGCCGATTACACGGTGAGGGCGCACTCCCGTCGGCTGCAGGACTTTATCGATCACCTTGGTCTGAAGGATATAACTCTCGCCGTAACCGACTTCGGCGGAGGCATCGGCCTGCCGTACGCGTTGGAGCATACTGCGAACGTGAAGCGCATCGTGCTCTACAACACCTGGCTCTGGGATCTGATGCCTGACAAGCGCTTCAGCCGGCCTACCGCCATCATGAAGTCGTGGCTTGGTCGATTCCTTTACCTGCGGCTCGGCTTCAGCGTGAACGTGATGATGCCCAGCGCCTATGGCGACAAGTCGAAACTGACCAAAGCCGTGCACGCGCAGTTCAAGAACGCCTTGCCCGATGCAACATCGCGCGTGGCCACCTTCGCCTGTGTTCAAGAGATCAAGAACGCAGGTCCGTTCTGGAACGAGCAATGGAAGAAGGTCGATCGCTTGAAGAACATCCCGACGCTGATCTGCTGGGGTATGAAGGACCGTTTCTTCCCGCCGGACCTGATGGACCGCTGGAAGTCTGCGCTGCCGTATGCGGTGGTCAAGACATTGCCGGAAACCGGGCATTTCGTGCATGAGGAAGCCAATGTTGAACTCACGGAGGACATCCGCACGTTCCTTTCCACCACACCCTGAGCGCCCATGGAACACAACGATCGGCCGGTTCCGCCGTTCATCGGGCACAGAACAACATCCATGGTCATCGTCCAGCCCGCTTCCCGCCCGATCCATTGGAGCCTGCTGCTAGGCGCAGCCTTGGCCATCACCCTCTACCTCTACTACATCGATGAAGGGCGGTATTCGCTGGAAGGGCTGTTGACACCGGGCAACCTGTTCGCGATGGGACTCTACTTCCTGGGCATGTTGGCCGGTCTGTTCACCGTCTCCGCCTTGGTCGCCCGACGCACACCCGGCGTGGTGCGCACCGCCTTCGTCCTTGTGTTCGGCACCGTGCTGGGCTTCGTGTTCGGCCTCCTATTGATCCTCGGGCTGGGCCTGTTGGCCATGTTCTAGCAGCGTCTTGAGCGGCTCCGTCGCAGCGGCGACGCGCCCCCCCACCCCTGACCCGTGTCAAGTGCTGCGTATCATCCGCTTCGTACTATTGGCGAGCCTTCCGCCCATGAGAACACCGCTGCTGGTCCTCCTCCTTGCCTGCGTGAGTTTTGTACATGGCCAGGAGCCGCACCACGACACCACGTTCAAGAACACCGTTCGCTTCAACTTGACCCCCTTGGTGTTGAGCGGGTCGGGGAACTACGTGGTGGGGTACGAGCGCATCCTGGGCCCGAAGCGTTCCTTCTCCGTGAACACCGGACTGCTCGCCCTGCCCGAGCTGCTGCCCGTAAGCGACAGCGCCAGCTACGAATGGAAGGGCACGAACCACAACCGGGGCTTCAGCTTCGCCGCCGACTACCGCATGTACTTCACCAAGCGCAACCGTTTCGCCATTCCGGACGGCTTGTACTGGGGACCGTACATCACGTACTACTATTTCGACAATAACACCAGCATCCTCACACGGAACGGGCATGAGGCGCAACTGCAGAGCTATGTGAACATGCTCATGGTGGGCGCCGAACTGGGCTACCAGGTGGTGATCCACGACCGGTGGACCGTTGATCTGATCCTCGCTGGACCGGCCTTGGGATGGTACCGGTTGGACATGACGCTCTCATCGAATGTCGAGCTCGGTGGGTCCGGTGAATACGAGGACCTGTACGATGCACTTTCCGGCATGTTCCCGCTGCTCAACAAGCTCATCACCGATGACGAGCTTCGCGTGGACGGCAGCGGCTCCACCTGGGGCGCCGGTTTCCGTTACGTTTTCCAGGTGGGCTACCGCTTCTAAGCGACCTGTACAACGAACATCGTGGGTCGGTCGGTCGAATGATCGCCCTGCCCGATCTTCGTACCGCGCCCGCACCAACGCACCGGGCAAGTGACGCATGGCTGAGAAGATCGACATCGAAGTATCCCGCAATGAGGACCACAACAAGCTCCTCGTCTCCGCGCTCAACGCCCGCCTGAAGAAGATCCACCTCGGCGGCGGCGAGAAACGCATCGAGAAGCTCAAGGCCGACGGCAAGATGACCGCCCGCGAACGCATCGACGGGCTGCTGGATAAAGGCTCGCCGCGCATCGAGATCGGCGCCTTCGCGGCCGACGGCATGTACAAGGAGCACGGCGGTGCCCCCTGCGCCGGTGTGGTGGTGGTGATCGGCTACGTGAGCAAGCGCCAATGCATCGTGGTGGCCAACGACGCCACCGTGAAGGCCGGCGCCTGGTTCCCCATGACGGGCAAGAAGAACCTGCGCGCCCAGGAGATCGCCATCGAGAACCGCCTGCCCATCATCTACCTCGTGGACAGCGCCGGCGTGTACCTGCCCATGCAGGACGAGATCTTCCCCGACAAGGAGCACTTCGGCAGGATCTTCCGCAACAACGCCATCATGAGCAGCATGGGCATCACGCAGATCGCCGCCGTCATGGGCAGCTGCGTGGCGGGCGGCGCCTACCTGCCCATCATGAGCGACGAGGCCCTCATTGTGGAGAAGACCGGCAGCATCTTCCTGGCCGGCAGCTACCTGGTAAAAGCCGCCATTGGTGAGGACATCGACAACGAGACCCTCGGCGGCGCCACCACCCACAGCGAGATCAGCGGCGTCACCGACTACAAGTGCAAGGACGATGCGGATTGCCTGAAAAAGATCCGCGCCATCATGGACAAGCTGGGCAGCCCCAAGGATGCGGGCTTCAGCCGCGAGAAACCCGCCGCACCCAAGGCCGACCCGAAGGAGATCTACGGCATCCTGCCCAGCGAGCGCGCCAAGCCCTACGACATGCGC
>DEQO01000073.1:34355-36618 GCA_002360495.1 Flavobacteriales bacterium UBA3364 | reverse complement strand
GGCTGGGCCGTGGGCATCGTGGCCAACCAGCGCAAGGTGGTGAAGAGCAAGAAGGGCGAGATGCAGTTCGGCGGCGTCATCTACAGCGACAGCGCCGACAAGGCCACGCGCTTCATCGCCAACTGCAACCAGAAGAACATCCCGCTGGTCTTTTTGCAGGACGTCACCGGCTTCATGGTGGGCAGCCGCAGCGAGCACGGCGGCATCATCAAGGACGGCGCCAAGCTGGTGAACGCCGTGAGCAACAGCGTGGTGCCCAAGTTCACCGTGATCGTGGGCAACAGCTACGGTGCCGGCAACTATGCCATGTGCGGCAAGGCCTACGACCCGCGCCTCATCGTGGGCTGGCCCAGCGCCCAAGTGGCCGTGATGGGCGGCGACCAGGCTGCCAAGGTGCTGCTGCAGATCGAAGTGGCGGCGCTCAAAGGCCGCGGCGAGGAGATCACCAAGGAGCGCGAGGCCGAGATCCTCGGCAAGATCCGCGCGAAGTACGAGGAGAGCATGAGCCCCTACTACGCCGCGGCACGGCTGTGGCTGGATGCGATCATCGATCCGCTGGAGACTAGGACGTGGATCAGTATGGGCATTGAAGCGGCAAGCCAAAGCCCGGCGACGAAGGAGTTCAACATGGGGGTCTTACAGACGTAGGTGGTTTGGGCGTTCCGGCGCTCAAATGCAGCGCCGTCGGGCCATTCGTTGCAAGTCCTCGCCTAAGAGGGCTCCGGGCTTTCCACTGCTGTCCCTAACGCGAAATGCAGTTCACGTTTCAATCATTGGGACGAGGCTACTTTAGGGGCTTCAACAAACACAACAATGGCAAGCGTGAACACATTCGTGCCGAGGGATGGAGGCTTTGCGAAATTGGACGTCGATGCAATGTCCTTCAATGACATGGCGGAACATTTGGGCTATCATCCCAATCAGCTTCGGATGTACTCGAACTACGATGACCCTACGTTCTATTGGGTGGCCTTCAAGATCTTCACGAAGGACATCGTTCATATTGCGACAAGTCACGACTTGCTCACGCCCACGCTAGTCGAGCAATACGTCGGTGACTACAAAGCCAAGTACGATAGCGGCGACATCGAAGACATACTTGAAGAAGGGGTTGCGAACGCATCGCTGACCTCTGACTATCTGTCGGAAGTTCTTCGCCTCGGAACTATTGACCCGAATGGATCCGTCGTCAGCCAATTCCTTGGATATGAACTCGTTTTCATGGATGGAAAACTCATCGGGTACAACGCGAGCGATGGTTTCAACAAGTGGGCGAAGCTCATCAAGGAGTCCAACCCTAAACTGTTCAGCAGCTACGTCGTTGCCATTCGCAAGCGTGGTGGTAGCGAAGAGTTGGTTCGGGAAGAGATAAACGCACAGGGCGCTGCCTTTGCATCGATTCCTCAGGGCCTTCTAAATCCACATATCGACCGGTATCGTTCATCTGACGGCACCATTGATTTCGTGAAGCTCAAGGCAACGCATTACAACTGATCATGGCTAAGAAGGTTCCTGTACAGAAGATTCCGACCGCCCTCTCTGGCACGGCTGGAGAGTACTTCGTTGCCGCCCAACTCTCCCGCCTTGGACATATCGCCTCAATCAATCTCAAGAACACAAAGGGCGTTGATATTCTGGTGATGAACGAGAAGGCCACCCAAACGGTGATGATCCAGGTGAAGACCAACCAAGGATCTGATCGGACATGGATGTTGACCAAGAAGGCCGACACTTTGTTCAACGACAAGCTGTTCTACGTCTTCGTGAATTTGAATGGACCCAGTGCTTTGCCCGATTTCTTCATCGTTCCCAGCAAGGTGGTGGCGAAATATGGATTGAACGACCATCTCACATGGTTGAAGACCCCAGGAAAGAAAGGCCAACCTCATAAGGACAACAGCATTCGGATCTTCCGTGACGAGGTCATGGCATACCGGGACAAATGGGATACGTTGGGTCTGTGATCACCGGTTGAACCGGTCCCCTTTCCAATTCGCCGGGTTCTCCGCGATATACCGCGTTATGCGGTCATGCGATGCTGCGTTGCGGATGATGGTTTCGTAATACCCGCGTTGCCAGATCGGCGTTCCGCGTGGCATCAATCCATCGCGCACGGCCTGCCGCGAAACGGCGGCCTTGAACGTTTGCATGATGTGGCCCAACGAATTTTTGACCATGATGGCGATCGGTGGTCGGCTGGGCGGTGTGGTTTCACCGGGATCATCGGTCCGGCCGGGATCCGTAGGGGCGGCGAATTCGCCGC
>DEQO01000073.1:25218-34247 GCA_002360495.1 Flavobacteriales bacterium UBA3364 | reverse complement strand
GCGGCGAATTCGCCGCCCCTACCGTTGCCGTCCGACGATCCGTTGTCCACCGACGATCGCGTCGCATCTGTTATCACGATGATCCCATGCACATGGTTCGGCATCACCACGAACGCATCGCACACCACCATGGGCATGTGTTCGGGTATCGCATCCCAACACCGTTGAACAATGTTGCCCATGGCATTCGGCATCATCATGTCATTCACCACACCACCGAACAACGGCAATCGCCCTTGCGTGCATACCGTGACGTAATACGCGCCGGCGCGGGTGTAATCGTACCCGCGCAACCGGATGGATCGGCGATGGAAACGGTCGGCCATGGTATCCCGAATATCGGCATCGCCGGTTGAACCGGTCCCCTTCCAATTGGCGGGGTTGTCGCGAAGGAGATCACTACTCCGTTCCTTACCTCCGGAACGGCCGTTGTATCCCCCACCATATGCGTTTATACAATGGTATACGCTTGATCGTCACGGCGTATGCGACCTCACTGTTGACAGCATCATCCAAGTTGAAGATGATATCAGCGGGTCGCTGGAGATCCACCTCCTGTTCCATAGCGGTGTAACCGATGCACCGCATCACCACCACAACACGCTGTTCGGTCTTCGCGATCTCCGACAGGTCGAGAGCAAAGCGGCCGTCCCAGCTCGTGGTCATGCTCAGCAATGTGCCCTTCACGGATACTACCACATAGGGTACGGGCTCTCCGCGTTCCGTGGCCTGGCCGCGTATGATCACTGGATCAGCGGTCGCAGGCGATACTGGCGCAGATAGGACCGCGCGTTCATTCACGTCGGCTTGCGGCGCCACCTGTTCGATGGGTGCATCCTGCGCCGGCGACAACGATGGTTCGAGCAGGAGCAGCGACACGAGACTGAAACGAGCGGGATGGCCACGCCATGATCCATGGGCTCGGCCACGCGGTTGTTTCAACTGGAGCTGATCCTCGCGATACATACCGCATACCGGCAGATCGCTCGCCCAGTGTGCCTGCGCGATCTCAGCGTCCGACATGCGCGTGAAATCCACGATCCGTTTGGAGCATTGCTGGCAGAGGCGTCCACCAGGCATGGGTGGCATGGTCGCCCAATCCTGATCGCAGCGCTGCACGCGGCTGAGGTTGATCGGGCCGTGGGGATCCATCATTCTTACTTCAGGATGAAGCGGATGGGGAACACCTCGTAGCACGCGGTGGGCACGCCCTTACTACGGCCGGGTTCCAACACGGGCAAGGCGTCGACCGCGCGCAGGGCCTCGGCATCGCGCTGCGGGTTGGAGGCACACACGATGGTGGCATCGCGGATGCGTCCATCCACATCGATCAACACGCGCACTACCGTGCGCGGATCCAGTGCGTGCGGAGTGGGATCGAGCACCGATACCACGATCGATGGGTCGTCGCCGTGCATCCTCGGCGCTTGGTCCAGCCAGACGCATTCGCGGATCGGGGCAGGGGGCTGCTCCACCACGGGGATCTCCGGCGCTGCGAAGAGATGCGCTCCTGTGACCGTTCGCCCCTGCCGCTCGAACTGTGCGAGGATGGGGTTGTTCGCAGCCAGTGAATCGATGCGGGCCTTGTCGCAGGATGCGGTGAACGTATTCCCGCTGTCGGCGCTCGTGTAGCAGGTTCGGAACTCGATCAAGCAACGATCGAACTCGGCGATGGGCAGTTCCACCCAAGTGGGCATGTGCATGATCGCCCGATCGTGGATGAAATGGATGGCGCTGCCGGTGCTGTGCCGAAGGAGCGCCCAATGCCCCTTCCCTTCCTCTTTCTGCAGGTAGAGCCGCCAGCGGCGCAGCTCGCCTATGTGCCAGTCGTAGCCGCAATCGGTGGAGGCCGCTTTGTCCACCCGGATATGATCACCCGGAACGATGCTGTAGCCTCGGTCGCGCAGCACCACCACCACCTTTACCCAGAGGTGCGCTTCATCTTCACGCACGTACCGGGCATCGATGGCCAGGTCGCACGCGTACAGCCGCTGCAATTCCGACCAGTCCAACGGATCGTTGGCAAGCGCTATACATGGCACGAGAAACGCGATCAGCAGAACGAGACGGGGCAGCATGTATATCAAGGATGCCTCCGGTGGGTGGATCGCATACAGCGCATGCTCGCGATCGGGGCCAGTGGAGTCGCGCGTGTCAAACTTCATATGGTTCACCAGACGAATCGACCTGTCGCATGGTAGCTATCGGCCTTGAGCGTGAGCGTATAGACTCCTGGCGTCAAGGTGCTCCCACGCAATGTGAAGCGCTGCTCGCCAGGTGGTGCGAACCTACTCAGGATGATACGCCCTTGTGCGTCGTATAGGTCGAAGATCCCACTACCGGACAACGGGCGAACGAGCGCTACCACGATGGAGGCGCCTGTACGATCGGCGATGATGGACAATGGTGCAGCGGGAGGCAGCTCCCGAACGCCCGTGAGCACGCCGGTGATCATCCGGATGTTCTTCGAGGCGAAATCCGAAACGTAGATGGTATCGCCACCAGCCACCGCAAGGATCCCGTTCGGCTGGTTGAATTGCGCGATGGACACATCGCCATCAGCATTGCCTTGGCCATTGCCACCGGCCACCAAGCGTACACTATCCACGTAGCCAGGCTCAATGGCGTAGATGGCGTGGCTGTTCCAACTGGTGCCAAAGAGGGTACCGCCTGCTCCGGTGATGAAGCCAAGCACACCGTTCGACGGCCCCGGGACGGTGGCCACATACTCCAGCTCAGCATCCATGACCCGGTAGATCTCGCGATCCGTGAAGTTGGCCACGTAGAGAGTGCCATCATCAGTGTGTGCCAAACCGACGGAGCCGTTCAACGGTGCTCCTTCGTGCACGATGGTGATCGTACCGTCCGGCGCGAGTTTGCCCAACTTGTCAGGTTGGTATTGCGTGAAAAGGATGGTGTCACTGTCCCATGCCTTCAGCAGTCCACTCGGCTTGATCACCGTGATAGTGTCGATGGGTGTGCCATCAGATGCGATCCGGTAGATGCGGTTGCCCACATTATCCGCTACATAGAACTCGCCGAGGGAGTTCATCGCGATCCCGTTCGGTGTATTGAGACCCGATAGAAAAGTGGTGACCGTACCGTCGGGGGTCATCTTGTACACATTGCTGCCCATGTAGTGCGAACCGTACAAGTTGCCCGAAGGATCCCGGAAGAGGGCATCGTCCACCTGGGTGGCGGCATCGAGGATAGTGGTGACCTGCTGTGCGTGTAATGCGGTCGCGCCGAGCAGTACGAGGGAGAGCGTAATGGATCTGATCATGACATGGTGTTCGATGGCGAAGGTGCAGGCCTCGCCACCGATGCCCATCGCTAAGGTCGAGAAGTGGTGCATGTCGAACAGAGAATGGCAACCGTTGGTCACACACCAATTCAACCGTTCACTGCCGGATACACTCCATACCCCCAAATTCAAACGCTCCAAGTAGCGCACCGAATAACTTGCCCACATGACCACACGTTTCCATTTGGCATTCCTGGGTGGCTTCATCCTGAGCATCACAGGTGCGATGGCGCAAGCCATCGCCGTTAATAGCGATGCGGTGTGGTATGAGGAATTCTGGCTTTACGATGGGCTTAACGCGCACCACAGCAGCTTCACCCTGGCCGCAGACGGCGACACGCTCATCGAAGAGCTCGCCTACACCAAGATCCACCAACTCGGCGTGGACAGCATCAGTGTATTGGGATCATCGGACCCTGCGGTCGCTTTGCCCTTGGACCGCTATCTGGGCGCGATCCGTGCGGATGAAACCGCGAATAAATGGTACGTGTACTTCGATGGTTACCCGAACGAATTACTGCTTTACGACTTCAACCTGACGATCGGTTCCAACACCCTGGGCATTTGGGGCGATTGTGGCATCGGCCTCGGTGTAACGGACATCGATACCGTGATGCTGGACAGCGAACCGCGACAGCGCTATCATCTTGGCTTGCCGGGTCGCTTCATCATTGAAGGGATCGGCAGCAGCACGGGGCTCTTCGGGCAATTGTGCCAGTTCTTCGAGGAGTTCAGCTGCCTGAACGAGTACGAGCAACCGGATGCTCTCCTGCTGGTGAATGGTTGCGGGTCCTTGAGCACTTCGATCCAATTGACCGATGCCAACACGCAGCAACCATCGGCCTATCCGAACCCCACCACTGGCATTGTGCACCTCGGCGGTGCTCCTGCATATGGCACGATGGAGGTGCGCGATGGACTGGGTCGTACCGTACTCCAGGCCAAGCGGCCACAGCCAGGTACAGCCATCGACCTCGGTCCTTTGGCACCTGGCCACTACACGTTACATGTTGGTGCGTGGATCGGCAGGGTCGTAAAGGAGTGAGCGAAATGCGATCACCGGTTGAACTGGTCCCCATTCCAATTGGCGGTGTTGTCGCACGCTGGTTCGGGAAAATCCCCGCCCATCATCACCGGTTCATCCGGTCGTTCTTCCAATTCGCCGGGTTGTCCGCGATGTATTGCGCAATGCGTTCGTGTTCGGCGTCATCGCGGATCACGCGGTCCCAATAATTGCGTTGCCACCCTTCGGCTCCGCTCAGGGTGACAACGCGCACAGTGGGGTAACGACACGACCCAGCAGACGAGGACTTGCGATCCATGGTGCACATATTTGCCCTGCTACCATCGACCCATGCCAACCCCCAAGACCCCGCAACTGAAGGATGGCGACCACTGCTCCGTGATCGCCGGCACGCACAAGGGCAAGAGCGGCATCGCCCGCGACCTGAATATCAGCAAGAGCGGCCACCTGACCATCACCGTGGTGCAGGCGAACGGTGTGCGCTTCAAGACGCTGGGCAGGAACGTGATCGTTCAAACCCAATAAGCGGCCGCGTGCGGTAGCCCGGGGGCAGGCACCCCCGAATGACGAAGCCCTGGCTCATCGCCAGGGCTCCGCCGTTCTTACGGGAGGTATGACCTCAGACCTTGGTCACATTCACCGTGTTGCTCCAACGCCGCCCCGCGATCGAACCCGTTCCCACCTGCCGTGTACCGCTCCGGTGATGCGCCTGCTCATCTCCTTTCTTGTACTCGCCTCTACCCTGCCCGCAAACGCCCAGTCGCTCGCGGAATGGATGGCCGCTGATCCGGCTTACCCCTTCCAACGCTTGGCAGGGCAGATGCAGCAGAGCCCGGCCGACAGTGCCACGTTCGCGCAGTTCGGCGCGGCCATGGCGAAGACCACGCTGGACATCGGTCCACTGCCCGACCTGGGCGAGTATCGGCTGGTGTGGGAGGTGACCTGCGAGGGCGGCACCTGGCTGAGCCGCGGCGACGGCACCGACCTGGCCACCTTCCTGAAGGATCCGCCCGAAAAACGATTCACCGTGCCGGTATGCTGCCCGCGATTCTATGGCGGGCGCTATGCTGTGGTGGACTGGGAGCCGCCCACAGGTTTGATGCGCTTCCACTATTGGTTCTTCGAACGGAAATAATGGCTCCCCTCAGTCCCGGACAGCTATGCGCTACAGACACCTCCCCAACCTCATCGCACTCTTCCTGGCGTGCCATACCAGCGCCCAGAACACCGTACCGCCATCGACCCTCCATGTACCGTACATCAGTCCGGACGGGTTCGCCATCGCGTCGGACAGCGCGGACTACCGCCACTTCAGGCAAGGGTTACGATGGGAGCAGCCTATTGTCGACACCGACACCACGACGGCCCACTACCGCCAAGTGTGGGTAGAGGACCTCCACGGCGGCTTCGCGATGATCACTCGCGGCGATGGAAGCGTGATGGCCCACAGAGCGGACCGGATCATCGGCTGGTCCGAGGTCATTCCGTTCCGCCTGGCGGATGGCCGGCGTGGCTTGGCGGTAGCGCATGAGACCCCGTGCGGGTTGATCTGCCGCACCACGCAGTTCTACCTGGAGGAGTGAGCCTTGAAGCGACCTTTGTACCGTTATTGCCTTCGACCTTGCGCGCCATCCTCTTCCTGCTGCTTCTTTCGGCCCTGAGCGCTTGTGCCACATCGGCGCCGAAGGACCGCATTCCCTTCGTGCCGCTGGAAGCGCCGCAGGTGCTGCGCAGCGCCGCCGACGTTGTGCTCCTAAAGCGCACCGACCCTGTGGTGGATGCGGATACGCGGACCATCAGCACGCCCGAGGAGCCCTTGGTCGACGGCAACGCGACCTTGCTGAAACGATCGGGTGAGCAGTGGCTCGCCTATGCCCTTCCGCTGTTCAAGGACCGTCAGAACCACTTCGAACTGCAGCGCATCACGTCCGATGGCCGTTTCCTGATCGCGGAGCAGCGGACCACGGAATTCACCCGGGGGCACGAATACCTCCAGGTCGACCTTTACCTCATCGACCTGGAGCAACTGACCTACGCAAGCCTGACCACCCTGCTCGACAACTTCGAATGGGAGTTCGATGACAAGGGCGTGCAGCATGATCACCGCACACGCGATAGCTCAGTGGTGAGCATCACGAGCAGCCATATCCACCTCGTGAACGGCTGCACGGTGAACGGTGATCCTGTACCATGTGAAAGCCCTTCGATCTCTTACCTGATAACGACCGAAGCTCTCGTGCCGGACAGCAGTATCAGCATTTCCCCTGTGGCGGATGGTGCAAGTCAGCTTCCGGCGCCACCGGGTGGTTGGGACCGGTACACCTTGCGCCGCAACCAACGCCTGTGCCCCGGTCGGACTCCCGAGAACATGGACCGGCTACTTGTGAACGACGCTGCACGCACCGAACTGATGCAGCATACTTCGGGCAAATACGCGGGCGCCACGTTGCGCTTCGGCGACAAGCTGCCCTTCGACAACGGCCTGCGCATCACCCTGCTCTGCGAGCGCGACGATGACCATGACCTGCTGTGGTTGACCTACGACCGCATGGGGCAGTTGCAGGGGGTGGATACGCTGGCCTCCACCTTTGGCGATGGTCAGTACGAAGTGCAGGAGTGCATCTACTTGAACCCGTACGGGCAGTTGCTCGTGGAGAGCGTATACCGCGAAACGCTGCGCGATGAGGTGGATACCATGGCCTACCGATGCGATACGCTCGTGTATGAGCCCGTGGTGGAAGGAACCGCCGATGCTGATGAGAACGGCGAATTGAAGCAGGGCTATCAACTCCGTCGCCGTGCAATGGACCTTACCCGCTGTTGGGTGGAGAAGCACGCCGTGAACGACCGAGGACCCTTCAGCTGGCATTCGGTGCGCGAACTGATACCGGCGGACCGCCGCGTACTACAGGCAGCCAGTGGCGACCTGGACCGGGATGGTGCGGACGACCATGTGTTCGTGCTCACCAATGCCGCGGACGACGGGCCTCGGGACCTGCTCATCGCCTTCACCGCACCGGACCGTGGGCGCTTCGTGCTGCACGACTTGTTGCAAGGCTTCCTGCCCGACAAGAAGAGCGGCGGCTTCCACGACCCCATCGGGGAAGAAGGCATCAGCGGGATCCGTATCAGTGCGGATACGCTCGTCATCACCCAGTTCGGTGGCAGCGCGTGGAAGTATACCAGCACGGACAAGTACGTCCACGACGCATCGCGCAAGGCCTTCTACCTGGTGGAATCCGGTGGCCGCTCCTTCCACGCGCCATCAGAGGACAGGCAGGCCGAGGAACTGCAGGAACTGGAGGCCCTGTCCAATAAGCAGAAGCTGAACAAGGAACAGGCCGCGCGCTACGCGGAGCTGAAGGAACTTGCCGAGAAGGCCACGTGGAAGGTGACCAAATACCTGGTGGGCACACGACCGATGGCCCAGTGAAGCCCGCGCTCAGCGAACGCGCATCTTCTCCATGCCCTTCACCCCTTTCACGATCAGGTCCTCCAGCACCTTCGGGTCCACATCGCTCAAGCGCTTGAAGTAGAGGCAGCCCTTGCCGGTGCTGCACTTGCCGAGCTTCTTCAACTGCGCCTCGGCCTTGTCCAGCCCGCTGAAGATGTACACCGTCATGTTGGCCTTGCGCGGGCTGAGCCCGGTGAGCATCCACTCCCCTTCGCGGCCTGTCTCGTACTTGTAGGCGTACTTGCCGAAGCCCACGATGCTGGGTCCCCACATCTTCGGGTCCTCGCCGGTGGCTTTCTTCATCAGCTTCATGATCGTGCGGCAATCCGCTGCGACATCCTCTGTCTGCTTCGCGATGAACGCATCCACGCTCGCGTCGTTCTCCTTGGTCTTCAGCTCTGCTTTGGCCATTGTTTTGGTCGTTGTTCAACTAAGATCGTTCCCGAAGTTCATGCAAGCCTACCGAAATGCATGGAATCATGGAACCGACCATTCCAGAAGACGTTCTCCTTGAAATACCCCTCACGCACGAAGCCGTTCTTCTCCAAGGCACGTATGGAGGCTGCATTCTGCGGCCGAGTGATGGCCTCGATGCGATGCAGGCCTAGCGGGCCAAAACCAAAGGGGATCAGGGCTGCGATGGCCTCGCTGGCGTAGCCGTTACCCCAATGTTCCCGAGCGAGCATATAACCGAGTTCGCCGTATTGGTGCTCCTTCTCGATCCGCCAGAAACCGATGATGCCGACAAATGCATCATTCCCAGGCAAGGTCATCGCCCATTGCACGCTTTCACCAGCGGCACCCCGTTGGGTGATCAGGTCGATGAGCGCTTCCGCATCGGCCAAGCTGGTCGCCAAGGGTCTGTTCACGTGCTCCATGACCTGCAAGTCCGACCGCATGGCGAACACCCTCCCGGCATCCGACGGTTCCAATGCACGAAGGACCAGTCGTTCGGTGGTGAGCACCGGGAATTCCGGAAAATGGGTCGTGAGCATTGGATCGTTGACCGGATGTCCGTTACTTCGGTCCATGGCCGAAACGAAATCCGGCACAACGAAGAAAGTCCCCATTAGGCGCACCGCCAAGTCTGGGGCACCGACGAGGGTGAAACTACTTGCAGGCGGCAACCCGCAGATCGCGAAAGGCGATGGCAACGCTCCGGTACAGGCCTTCATCGCCGCCATGCCTGGCTGGAAGCGTGCCGTGGGCGAAGAGCTGGACGCCTTGATCGAGCGCCACGTGCCCAA